>DAINOY010000291.1:0-1690 GCA_036743735.1 Chloroflexota bacterium | reverse complement strand
ACGCTCTCGGTCTTCTTCGCGGCGATGTACGTGCGGATGATCCGCGCCAACGTGATGGAGACCCTGAACGAGGACTACGTGCGCACGGCGCGCGCCAAGGGCGCCCCCGAGCTGCGCGTCATGGTGCAGCACGTGATCCGAAATGCGATGCTTCCTGTGGTGACCATGCTGGGGATGGACATTGCGATCGCGCTCGGAGGCGCGGTCCTGACCGAGACCGTGTTCGGGTTACCCGGGTTGGGGAAGCTCGCGATCACCGGGATCTCCACGTTCGACCTCCCAATCATCGTGGGGACGGTGGTGTTCGCCTCGGTGATGGTGATCAGCTTCAACCTGCTGGTCGACATCCTCTACGCGTGGGTCGACCCGCGGATCCGGCTGGCCTAAGTGGCGCTGCTCGAAGTCCGCGACCTCACGACCCATTTCTCGACCGACGACGGCGTCGTCCGGGCCGTGGACGGCGTGTCGTTCTCGGTCGAGAAGGGGAAGACGCTCGCGATCGTCGGCGAGTCCGGCTCGGGGAAGAGCGTCACCTGCCTCACGATCATGGGGCTGAACACCGGCAAGGTGCAGACGAGCGGCCAGGCCGTGTTCGACGGCACCGACCTGATCTCCCTGCCGAAGCGGGAGCTCAGGGAGTACCGCGGCAAGCGGATCTCGATGATCTTCCAGGACCCGATGACGTCCCTGAACCCGGTTCACTCCATCGGCCGACAGCTCCGCGAGGCCGTCATGCTGCACGAGGGCGCCACCAAGGCCCAGGCGAACTCCCGCGCGCTCGAGATGCTCCGTGCGGTGCGGATCCCGCGCGCCGAGACGCGGCTCGACGACTACCCGCATCAGTTCTCGGGCGGCATGCGCCAGCGGGTGATGATCGCGATGGCGCTCATCAACAACCCCGACCTCCTGATCGCCGACGAGCCGACGACGGCGCTCGACGTCACGACCCAGGCCCAGATCCTGCGGCTCATGAACGAGCTCCAGCGCGACTTCGGAAGCGCCATCATCCTGATCACGCACGACCTCGGCGTCGTCGCCGAGACGGCCGACGACGTGCTCGTGATGTACGCCGCCAAGCCGGCCGAGCAGGGTGCGTGCGAGGACGTCTTCTACCGGCCCCACCACCCGTACACGTGGGGTCTCATGCGGTCGCTGCCGCATCTCACCGCCGTCGGGGCGGAGCTGAAGCCCATTCCCGGCACGCCCCCGTCGCTTCTCAGCCCGCCGCCCGGCTGCCGGTTCCACGTCCGCTGCCCGTACGCCATGGAGGTGTGCCGCACGGTCGAGCCGCCGCTCGAGCCCGCCTCGGGTGACCGCCACCATCTCGCCGCCTGCCACCTCGAGGAGGCCGTGAAGCAGCGGGAGGCGGAGCAGATCGTGTCCGAGATGATGGCGGACACGGCGTGAGCGCGGCACTCGAGGAACAGGAGGCACAGGCTCCCGAGCCGGCGGGCGACGAGCTTCTGGTCGTCGACAAGCTGGAGAAGCACTTCCCGATCACCCGCGGGATCGTGTTCCAGAAGGAGATCGCGACCGTGCGAGCGGTGGACGGCGTCTCGTTCGCGGTCAAGGCCGGCGAGACGCTCGGCCTCGTGGGCGAGTCCGGCTGCGGCAAGTCCACGATGGCCCGCTGCGTGATGCGCCTGCTCGACCCCACCGGCGGCAAGGTGGTGTTCGACGGCCAGGACAT
>DAINOY010000290.1:0-1699 GCA_036743735.1 Chloroflexota bacterium | reverse complement strand
TCCCGCCTGCGGCTCAGTGAGGGCGAAGGCGCCCAGGTGCTCGCCCGCGGTCATGGGCGGCAGGAAGCGCGACCGCTGTTCGGCCGTGCCGTGGGTCAGGATGGGCAACTGGGCCAGGATGTGGACCGAGAGGCTGACGGCCATCCCCATGTCGGCGGCCGCGATCTCCTCGACCGCCAGGACCCAGTCGAAGGTCGACATCCCCGCCCCGCCGTACTCCTCCGGGTACGGCAGCCCGGTCAGGCCCAGCTCGGCCATGCGCCCGAAGAGCGCGCGGTCGTAGCGCTCCTCCTCGTCGCGCTGCGCGACGGTCGGTGCCAGCTCCTGTTGCGCGAAGGCGCGCACCGTCTCGCGGACACTGCGCTCCTCCTCGGTGAGCGCGAAGGGATCGGACCGATGCTGCACCCGCATCATCTGCTCAGCCGACCTTCGTTCCCTTCTCGTCGTATTCGTAGAAGCCGCGCCGTGTCTTCCGACCCAGGTGTCCCGCCGCGACCATCTGCCGCAGCAGCGGGGCGGCGCGGAACTTCGGATCGCCGAAGCCGCGGTAGAGGACGTCCATGACGCCGAGCATGACGTCGTTGCCGATGAAGTCGCTCAGCTCGAGCGGGCCCATCGGGTGGTTCAGGCCCAGCTTCGCGCCGGTGTCGATGTCCTCGGCCGTTCCGGTCGACTCCATCAGCGCGAAGATCGCCTCGTTGATGAACGGGCCGAGCATCCGGTTCACCAGGAACCCGGGCATGTCCTTCGACTCGATCACCGTCTTGCCCAGCTCCTGCGCGAATCCGGCGCAGGCGGCGTAGGTCGCGTCATCGGTCTCGAGGCCGCGGATGATCTCGATCAGGCCCATGACCGGCACCGGCGAGAAGAAATGCAGACCGATGAACTTCGCCGGGCGGTCGCTCGCCGTCGCGAGGCCGGTGATGCTGATGCTGCTGGTGTTGCTGGCGAAGATCGTGTCCGGGTCCGCCTTCGCGCTGATCTGCTGCCAGGTCTCGCGCTTCAGTGCCTCGTCCTCGAAGACCGCCTCGACCACGATGTCGTGGCCTTGGACCTTCTCCGTGCCGCTGGCGGGCTCGATGCGGCCGAGGATCGTGTCCGCCTCGCTCTGCTCGATGCGACCCTTGTCGACCATCCGCCCCAGGTTGCCGGCGATGCGGTCGCGGCCCTTGTGCGCGAGCTCGAGGCTGCGATCCGCGAGCGTGACCTGCTTGCCGGCCGCGGCGCTGACCTGGGCGATGCCGTGGCCCATGAGCCCGGCGCCGATGACTGCGACTCGTTCGATGCTCATCGTTGCGGAAGGGTAGCAGCGGCGTTCCACTCGCACGACGCTCGGCGTGCCGCGCTCGACTGGGTCGTCGGGCGGCACGTCGTCATCTGCCCGCCCTGGCAACGCTGAACAAGGAAGACGGGGCCGGAGGCCACGGCAGCCCCAGTCGTGAGCGCGACATCGGCCCCCGGCCGGCGAAATCGGGCTACCGATACTGCCGAAGGTCGTCACAACGGACCGATGACAACGTCGCGGCCGACTCGCTGCCGTGTTCTCGTCATCTGTCCGTCCTGGCGACGCTACGGGCGGCATCGGGCGGACAAGTCGTCATCTGTCCGTCCTGGCGACGCTACGGGCGGCATCGGGCGGACAAGTCGTCATCTGTCCGTCCTGGCGACGCTACGGGCGGCATCGGGCGGACAAGTCGTC
>DAINOY010000289.1:0-1712 GCA_036743735.1 Chloroflexota bacterium | reverse complement strand
ACGCCGTGCTGCGCCAGGTGGCGAACGTCGTCTCGCAGAGCCTGCGCAGCAGCGACCTCGTCGGCCGGTATGGCGGCGAGGAGTTCATGGTGATCCTGCCCGAGACGCGGCCCGAGATGGCGGTCGAGCTGATGGAGCAGCTGCGCCTCCTCGTCATGCAGGCATCGATGAAGATCGCCGACGGGCAGGCGTTGAACGTCACGATCAGCGCCGGCGTGGCCGGCGGCCACGGTGACGGCCTGCGCGTCGAGACGCTCGTCGAGCAGGCCGACACCGCGATGTACGGCGCGAAGTCGCTCGGGCGCAACAAGGTGATCCAGCACCGCGACCTCGACGAGCGCGCCACGGTGCGTCGCGCGCCGATCTCCGCCGAGCGCCGGGCCGCGGCGGCGGCCATCGGCCAGTGGGCGAGCGCGACGGCGACCGAGGCGCTCGCCTCAGTCCTGGCACCGCAGCCGCATCACCGCGGACGGCCCTCGGACATGATCGCGTCGCTCTCGACCGGGCTGGCGATGGAGTTGAACATGCCCGACGAGGAGATCGACAAGATCCGCATCGCGGCCCTGCTGCACGACCTCGGCAAGCTGGCGGTGCCGCCGGAGATCCTCGACAAGCCGAGCACGTTGACGCCTCACGAGTGGCAGTCGATCGGCGAGCACCCGCGCATCGGCCAGGTGATCCTCGAGCAGGCGTCGAGCCTGCGCGACGCGATCCCGATCGTCCTGCACCACCACGAGCGCTTCAACGGCGGCGGCTACCCGCACGGGCTGCGTGGGTCGGAGATCCCGCTCGGTGCGCGGATCGTCGCCGTGGCCGATGCCTACCACGCGATGGTCCACGATCGACCGTACTCCACGGCGCTGAGCCACGACGAGGCGCTCGCCGAGCTCCGGCGCTGCGCCGGACAGCAATTCGACCCCGATGTCGTCGAAAGCTTCTGCAGCCTCTACCGCGAGGGCGTTCCGCCCGATGGCCTCGACGAGGTCTACCGGTTGCACCAGCGCGCCCGCGGCGGGCTCGAGCAACTGCATCCGGATGCACGGCAGCTGGTCGGCGAGATTCGGGCGGCGTCCCATCCGGCTTCTCATACAGCGTCTCATGCGGCATCTCAGCCGGCGGCGACCCATCAGACCGCATCGGGCAACGGGCGACGCAAGAAGCGCCAGGCGCAGGGGGCGGCAGGGTGAGCCGTCCGGTCGTCGGACTGCTCATCGCCATCTTCGCGACGTTCTCGGCCGCGCCCGCCACGGCCTTCGGGGCATCGAACGCATTGAGCCAGCCCTCGGTGTCGCCAACCGGCGGGCCGGTCGGAACCGTGGTGATGCTGGGGGTCGACTACAGCGGACCGGACCCCGCGAGCGACGTCGAGGCGTGGGTCGGCACCGAGCGCGTGGCGCTGATCCGCATCACGGGGACACCCTCGCAGGGCCGCTGGATCGGGGTCGCGACGCCGCCGATCGGCACCTGGCCGGTGACGTTCATGGCGATCGCGGAACGCGGCAACCAGCCGTCGCTGCAGGCGCCGTCGGTCACAATCACCGCCACGTTCCGCGCATCCGCCGCCCCGCAGCAGGAGATCAGCGCAGCACCCGCGGCCACCGAAGCACCGACGTCGAGCGGGGCGCCCTCCCCGGCGAGTAGAGGCGGCAGCGCGGTCCCGGGAATCGCCGATGCGGCGCCGGCAGCACCGGCATCGAGCGTTTCCACCAATG
>DAINOY010000288.1:0-1713 GCA_036743735.1 Chloroflexota bacterium | reverse complement strand
GGCGGTGCGCACGTTCCTGCGCATCCTGGAAGACAAGGGATACGTCGAACACCGCAAGAGCGGCCGCGAGTTCGTCTACCGCCCGACGCGCCCCCGCGGCATCGAGGGCCGCAGCGTCACGGGCTTCGAGGCGATCGCCGGACGCGGGGTCCGGGGCAGCATCGGCGGGCGCAGCGTCGCGGTCGGTGGCCCCCGGCTGCTCGAGGAGCTGGGCCTGGAGGCGACCGCTGCAGACGATCGCGCAGGTCGCACCCTCCTCCACGTGGTCCGGGACGGCGAGGCGATCGGCACGCTCATCCTCGAGGACGAGATTCGGGCGGAGTCGGCAGAGGCCGTGAGCGCCCTCCACGATCGAGGCGTTCGCGTGGCGATGATCACCGGCGATGCCCGCGTCGTGGCCGAGAGCGTGGCGCAGCGCCTGGGGATCGACGAGGTTGCCGCGGAGGTCCTGCCCCGTGACAAGGCAGCGGCCGTCCGGCGCTTCCAGGAGGGCGGTCGCAAGGTCGCGATGGTCGGCGACGGCGTGAACGACGCCCCCGCGCTGGCCCAGGCCGACGTCGGCATCGCGATCGGCGCAGGAACCGATGTCGCGGTCGAGTCGGCCGGCATCGTGCTGGTTCGCAGCGATCCGCGTGACGTCGTGGCGGCGATCGAGCTGTCGCGCGCCAGCTACCGCAAGATGATCCAGAACCTCGTGTGGGCGACCGGGTACAACGCCCTGGCAATCCCGGTCGCGGCCGGCGTGCTGGCACCCATCGGCTTCATCCTGCCGATGAGCGTCGGCGCGATCGCGATGAGCATCTCGACGATCGTGGTGGCCCTCAACGCCCAGCTGCTGCGGACCGTCCGCCTGCGGCCGCAGGCGGCATCGGTCTAGAGCACGAAGGTGAAGAGGCCCGCCAGGCGGGCGAAGGCGTTCGTGAAGATGAGGACGCCCATCAGCACGATGAAGAGGCCCGCCGCGATCTCGACCTGGCGGTGCCAGCGACCGAGCGCGGCCATCAGCGGTCGCATGCGCGGCAGCGCCACGGCGGCCAGCAGGAACGGCAGCGCGAGGCCTGCGGAATAGGCGATCAGCAGCAGCGCCGCGACGCCGACGCTCTGGCTGGAGGCACCCATCAGGAGGATCGCGCCCAGGACTGGACCGATGCACGGGCTCCAGCCGACCGCGAAGAGCGCCCCGAGCGCCAGGGATCGCGCCGACCTGGCGGCGGGCAGGCTCGTCGGCGTGACCTGCCACTGGAAGCGGTCGAGGAGCGGACCGAAGAGCCCGGTCATCAGCAGGCCCAGCACGATGACGACGACGCCGGCAACCTGCCGCGCGACGGGGATGGCGAACAGCCCGGTGCCGATGAGCCCGATGCTGACCCCGAGGAGGGTGAAGACGCTGCCGAAGGCGAGGACGAAGAGGAGCGCCTGGCCGAGCACCGCGGACCGGGTGCGGCCGATCGCCAGCGCGCCCTCGCCACCGACCGCCACGCCGGCCGCGGTCTCGCCCAGGTACGCCACGTACACCGGCACGAGCGCCAGCACGCACGGCGAGATGAACGAGACGACCCCCGCCAGGAAGGCGAGGGCGAGGCTCAGCTGCTGCGCATCGACGGCCATGTGCGCCTGACGATACCGATGACCGGTTCCGGCGTCGAACGCTCAGGCGTGGATGCGGCGCAACGGGCGCGCCGCGAGCAGCACCGTCACCAGCCCGGCCGCCGC
>DAINOY010000287.1:0-1743 GCA_036743735.1 Chloroflexota bacterium | reverse complement strand
GCCCCTCGACGCCCGGGTTGCATAGCGTCGCTATGCTTCTTCGAGCCGCCGTGCCCTTCGGCAGCGACCAGTGGGGGTCCATGCGAAGGGAAGAGAGTTCGATGAGCCTTCTGGTCACGCGCGAGCTGCTCGCCGTCGCGGCCCTCGTCGTCGCCGTCATCGCGGTGATGCTGCTCCTGGCGCTGACCCAGTCGCGCAGCCGCGCACGAGCGGACGCCCGCAGCCAGGACCCGCCGTTCCGGCGGCGAACGCCCAAGAGCTGATCCAGGCGTTGCCCGAGCGCGACGCTCGGTTGCAGCTCATCGGCCCCGCGCGTACCGTGGCATGACGATGGCGTCCGCGTGGGTGAGCCGGTTTCCCGAGGGCTGGTGGGGCTACCACTGGGACCCGCCGCGCCCGCTCTCCGCGGTCGAGATCATCGGCAGCGGGAGCATCGACGCCCGTCTCATGGCCACCCTCTGGGCGGTGGTCAGCCGCCGTCGCAGCGTGATGCTGGCCAGCGAGGCGCCGCAAGCGGGCAAGACCACGACCCTCTCCGCGCTCGTCGACTTCCTGCCGCAGGACAGCGTCGGCGTCTTCCTGCGTGGTTGGTGGGGCGACTTCGACTGGACCGATGAGATCGGGCCTGACCGCGGCTACCTGCTCATCAACGAGCTCAGCGACCACCTGCCGATCTACGTCTGGGGCCGCGCCGCGCGGGGGGCCCTGCACCTGGCCGGGCAGGGCTACGGCCTTGGTGCCACGATGCACGCCGACTCGCCGGCGGAGGCCATCGAGCTCTTGCGCTCGCGCCTTGGGATCCCCGATGCCGACCTCGCCGCGCTGACGATCTACCTCCAGTGGTCCGCCTATCGAACACCGCAGGGAATGTACCGGCGCTGCGAATCCGCCTGGCACCTGCGCGCGGGGGCGGACGGCGCCGTCGAGACCGTCTGCCTGGGCGAGCTCGAAGGGGACCGCTCTCCGGTGCTGACCGGCGCACAGCGCCTGCCGATGCCGCCGATCCTGCCCGATGACGGAGGCCGCACGGCGCGCCCGTTCCAGCACCATGCCGCCGGCTACGCGGCGCTGGCCCAGAGCCTGGGCCTCGATCTCGCCGATCTCGACGTGGAGATCGAGCAGCGCGCCGCCTTCCTCGGCGCCCTCGCACGGCACGGTGTCTGCGATGTCAGCTCGGTGGCCGCGGCGGTCGCCCAGTACCCGATCCTGCCCGACCTCGAAGGAGCTCCGCGATGAACCGTCCCGACCGCACGACCCTCGGCGCGCTGCGCGCGGCCGGCTACCGGCCGCGCAGTGTGAAGGAGGAGATGCGGGCGAACCTCATCGAGCGGCTCCGCACCGGCGATGCGCTCCTGCCGGGGGTGCTCGGCTACGACGAGACGGTCCTGCCGCAGATCGAGAACGCGGTCCTCGCCGGACAGGACATCATCCTGCTCGGCGAGCGCGGACAGGCAAAGAGCCGGATCGCCCGCAGCCTGGTGGGGCTGCTCGACGAGTGGGTGCCGGTGCTCGAGGGCGCCGAGCTCCACGACGACCCGTTCGAGCCGGTGAGCCGCCAGGCGCGCGACATCGTCGCGGAGCTGGGCGACGACGCGCCGGTGACGTGGATCGGCCGGGAGAGCCGCTACAGCGAGAAGCTCGCCACCCCGGACATCACGATCGCCGACCTCATCGGCGAGGTCGATCCCATCAAGGTCGCCGAGGGACGCTATCTGGCCGACGAGCTGACCATCCACTACGGGC
>DAINOY010000286.1:0-1762 GCA_036743735.1 Chloroflexota bacterium | reverse complement strand
GCGCCGCTCGCGCGCGTCGTCCGCGTCGACCCCGCCAGCGTCTTCAGGAGAGCGCCATGACTGCCACCGCGGCAATGAGAGAGAACCTCGCAACGATTGGAGCAGGCGATCCACTGGTCGTGATCCGCCGGCTGACGAAGATCTTCGGAGACGGCGAGACCCGCGTCGCCGCCGTCTCCGACGTCGACCTCGAGCTGGCGCGCGGCGAGATCGTGCTCGTCATGGGTCCGTCCGGTTCCGGCAAGACGACCCTGCTCTCGATGCTGGGCGGCCTCCTGCGCCCAAGCGGCGGAGAGATCCGCATTCACGGCGTCGACATTGCGGCGCTCGACGAGGCGAAGCTGCCGCCGTTTCGCGCCAACACGTTCGGCTTCATCTTCCAGGACTTCAACCTGATCGCCTCGCTATCCGCGCGCGAGAACGTCGACGTGGCGCTGAACATCGCCGCTCGCCGCGGCGGCGACGCGCGCCTGCGAGCACTGGAGCTGCTCAAAGGACTCGGACTCGGCGACCGCCTCGACTTCCCCATCGAGAAGCTCTCAGGCGGCGAGAAGCAGCGCGTCGCCATCGCGCGCGCCGTCGCCAACCAGCCCGCGTTGATCCTGGCCGACGAACCGACGGCGAACCTCGACTCCCACCACGGCGCCGAGACAATGCGTCTCCTACGAGCCCTGGCGAAGGATGAGGGGACAACCGTCGTGATCGTGAGCCACGACACGCGCCTGCGCGAGATCGCCGACCGTGTGCTCTGGCTCGAGGACGGTCGCTTCAAGACCCTCGAGGCGCTCGTCCGCGACCCGGTCTGCGGAATGCTGCTCGAACCGGAGCAGGCACCTGCCACCCTCCAACGCGACGGCGTCACCTACTACTTCTGTGCGACCGGCTGCCGCGACGAATTCAGGGAGGCGGTGTGAGAGACGATGAGCTCGTGTCAGCCGCGTCGCTGATCAAAGGCGCCCGCCGCGACCTCTCCTACGCCGAGGAGCTGCTCGCCGCCGGCGGCGACCGGCTAGTCGCGATCGTCGCCGTCGCTCGCGCTGCAAAGCGTGCTGATGAGGCCGCCTTTGCACTGCTCGAGGAGCCACGGAGAACCCGCAGCGGAATCGGTAGCAAATACCCGGCCGGGGTATAGTATGATCGTGGTGTCTACGTGAGGAGGATCCGATGAGCGAGACCGTTACCTACACCGTCCCCGGCATGCATTGTGGCCACTGCAAGAAGGCTGTTACCGAGGAGCTCACTGCGGTCACCGGCGTCGAGTCGGTCGACGTCGACCTGGAGTCGAAGCGCGTCACCGTCGTAGGCGCCGATCTCGACGACAGGATGTTGAGGGCGGCGATCGACGAGGCCGGGTACGAGGCTGCCTGATGACCGGCGCGCTTCACGAGCGCCCGTCCGTTGACCCCTCGGCGGAGCGCGTCCGGCTGCAGATCGGCGGCATGACTTGCGCCTCCTGCGCGGCACGCATCGAGCGCAAGCTGAACAAGCTCGACGGCGTAGCCGCCACCGTCAACTTCGCGACCGAAGAGGCCGCCGTCAGCTTCGAGCGCGGCCACCTGACGGTCGCCGACCTGATCAGCACCGTCGAGTCGACCGGCTACACGGCTGCGCTGCCGAAGCCCGACGTCGCGGAGGATGATCCCACGCGGCCGCTGCGCACCCGCTTGCTGGTCGCGATCGTGCTGAGCGTCCCGCTCGTCGCGCTGGCGATGGTGCCGCCGGCCCGCTTCGGCGGCTGGGAGTGGCTTGCATTCGTGCTCTC
>DAINOY010000285.1:0-1767 GCA_036743735.1 Chloroflexota bacterium | reverse complement strand
ACCGCTGAACCCCGAGACCGTCCGCCGCGCGCCGAAGGTGCTGCTGCACGACCATCTCGACGGCGGGCTGCGGCCGCAGACGGTGATCGAGCTGGCCGCCGAGATCGGCTACGAGCAGCTGCCGACCACCGATCCCGCCGAGCTGGGCCGCTGGTTCACCGCCGGCGCCGACCGCGGCTCGCTCGAGCAGTACCTGGAGGGCTTCCGGCACACCGTTGCCGTCCTCCAGTCGCGCGACGCGATCGAGCGAGTCGCCGCCGAATGCGCGGAGGACCTGGCGGCGGACGGGATCGTCTACGCCGAGGTGCGCATGGCGCCGGAGCTCCTGACCGATGGCGGCCTGAGCCTGGACGAGGCGGTCGAGGCGATGCTCGCCGGCTTCCGCAGCGGGTCGGCGGGCCGGCCGATCACCATGGGGCTGATCCTGTCTGCCATGCGCCAGGCAGCACGGTCGGTCGAGATCGCGGAGCTCGCGGTGCGCCACCGGGACGAGGGGGTCGTGGGCTTCGACGTCGCCGGTCCCGAGGCCGGCTTCCCGCCGACGCGCTACCTCGACGCGTTCCAGCTCATCTCCCACGAGAACTTCCACATCACGATCCACGCCGGCGAGGCGTTCGGCCTGCCCTCGATCTGGGAGGCGCTCCAGTGGTGCGGCGCGGAGCGCCTGGGCCACGCCGTGCGGCTCGTCGACGACATCACCGAGCTGCCCGATGGCCGCGTGGCGCTGGGTCGACTGGCCGCCTACGTGCGCGACACGCGCGTCCCGCTCGAGATGTGCCCGACCAGCAACGTGCACACCGGGGCGGTTGCCTCGCTGGCCGAGCATCCGATCGACCTGCTGCGCCGGCTCCGCTTCCGCGTGACGGTCAACACCGACAACCGACTGATGAGCGGCATCAGCCTGACCGATGAGTTCGTCACCCTGCGCGACACGTTCGGGATCGGGCTGGGCGAGATGGAGTGGCTCACGCTCAACGCGATGAAGAGCGCCTTCTGGCCATTCGACGGCCGGCTGCGGATCATCAACGAGCAGATCAAGCCCGGCTACGCGTCGCTCCGCGCCGAGCAGGCGGCCGCCGAATCGCTGGTCGTCTAGGCGACGGGCGCCAGGAACGCCTCGGCCGCCTCGTCCAGGGCGTGCACCTCGTCCGCGGTGAGGGGCCGTAGCGGGGCGCGCACGTCGGCCTGGATCGGCACGCCCTTGCGCCCCAGGACATGCTTCGCCGCCGCCACGAACTGCCCCGAGGCCTCGAGCATCGAGCGGACGTCGCGCAGCACCTGGCCGGCGGTCTCGTCGGGTGCGTCGAGTGCGGCCCGCACGACCTCCGGCAGACAGGCCGCCATCCCCGAGACCGAGCCGATCGCCCCGCGCGCCATGGCGCGCGGAATCATCGGTTCGTTGCCGACCAGGACCGGCAGGCCGAGGTCGAGATAGGGCTCCAGCCGCTCCCACGGTGATTCGCTGACCTTGAGCCCGGCGAAGTTGTCGGCGCCGTCACGGATCCGCGCGATCGCCTCCGGCGAGAGGGGATAGCCGGACCGCGCCGTGAAGGCGTAGCCCCAGAACGGCAGCGGTGCGCAGGCGCGGGCCGCAGCCAGCATGTGGGCCACGAGTGCGTCGGTGTCGAGCACGAAATACGGCGGCGGGATGACGGCCACGGCATTGGCGCCGATCTCGGCGGCGTGCGCGGCGAGTGCGACGGTATCGGCGGTCGAGAGCGCGCCGCAGTGCACGATCAGCTGTCCGCTGACGGCAGCGCGGAAGGC
>DAINOY010000284.1:0-1797 GCA_036743735.1 Chloroflexota bacterium | reverse complement strand
CGCCTGGGGTCGGCGCGGCGGTGCCGCGCGCGAGCGCGCGGAGGCCATGCCCGCAGACCGGCGACGCAACGCGAAGCTGATCCTCTTCGGGGTGGTCGGGCTGCTGCTGCTGGCGCTGCCGCAGATCGTGGGGCCGCGACTCTCCGAGGTGCTGACCATCGTCGGGATCTACGTGCTGCTCGGCCTGGGCCTGAACATCGTCGTCGGATTCGCCGGCCTCCTCGACCTCGGCTACGTCGCCTTCTACGCGGTTGGCGCCTACACCACCGCCATCCTGACCTCGCCGGTCTCGCCGCTCTTCAACCCGCAGCTCTCGTTCTGGGCGGCACTGCCGTTCGTGATCGTCGCGGCGGGCGTCATCGGCCTCATGGTCGGCACGCCGGTCCTGCGCCTGCGGGGCGACTACCTCGCCATCGTCACGCTGGGCTTCGGCGAGATCGCGCGCATCATCTTCCTGTCGGAATGGGCCAAGCCGGTCGCCGGCGGCGCGCAGGGCATCCTCTCGGTGCCGCCGCCGCTGCCCTTCAGCCGCGACCCGCAGGTCATCTACTACCCGATCCTCATCTTCTGCGTCATCGCCGCGCTGGGGGCGGTGAGCCTCGCCGGGTCGCGCGTCGGCCGGGCGTGGAACGCGATGCGCGAGGACGAATCGGTCGCGGAGGCGACCGGCGTCAGCACCGTGAAGTACAAGCTGCTGGCGTTCGGGCTTGGCGCGGCCTTCGGCTGCCTGTCGGGAGCCCTGTTCGCCGCGAAGATCGGCACGATCTTCCCGAACAGCTTCGACATCCTCGTCAGCATCAACGCCCTGTCGCTCATCATCCTGGGCGGGATGGGCAACATCTTCGGCGTCGTGCTCGGCGCGGCGGTCCTCGTCGGCCTGCCCGAGCTGCTGCGCGAGTTCAGCGAATACCGCCTGCTCATCTACGGTGCGGTGCTGGTGGCGATGATGATCCTGCGTCCCGAGGGCCTGCTGCCCAGTCGCAGCCGGCGTGCCGAGCTCCACGAGCGCGAGGACGACGACGAGGAGATGTACGAGTCCGAGGCCGGGGTCGACACGGGCCGCCCGGTGGTGACGACATGACGACGACGAACGGCTCCATCCTCACCGCGCGCAAGGTCACGATGCGGTTCGGCGGCCTCGTCGCCAATCGCGACGTCGACTTCGAGATCCCGCGCGGCTCGATCGTGTCGCTCATCGGGCCGAACGGTGCCGGCAAGACGACCTTCTTCAACCAGCTGACCGGAATGCTGACCCCGACATCGGGCGACATCGAGTTCGACGGAGAGTCGATCATCGGTCTGGCGCCGAACCAGATCGTGCAGCTCGGGATCGCGCGGACGTTCCAGAACATCCGGCTCTTCGGCGCCATGACGGTGCTGGCGAACGTGATGGTCGGGCGCCACGTGCGCCTGAAGGCCAGCTGGCTCGGCTCGCTTCTCAAGCTGCCGGCGGTACGTGCCGAGGAGGCCGCGACGCGGCAGCGCGCCCGCGAGCTGTTGGACCTCGTCGGGCTGCGGCGCGGCTACGAGGAGGAGTGGGCCGCCAACCTGCCGTACGGCGACCAGCGGCGTCTCGAGCTGGCGCGCGCGCTCGCCAGCGACCCCAAGCTCCTGCTGCTGGACGAGCCGACGGCCGGCATGAACCCTGGCGAGACGGCGCGCCTCACCGCGCTCATCAAGCGCCTGCGGGACGAGCTGGACCTGACCGTTCTGCTCATCGAGCACGACATGAAGGTGGTGATGGGGATCAGCGAGCGGATCACGGTCCTCGACTACGGCGAGAAGCTGGCCGAGGGG
>DAINOY010000283.1:0-1892 GCA_036743735.1 Chloroflexota bacterium | reverse complement strand
TAGGGCGTGAGGCTGGGCTCCGGGAAATCGAGCAGCGTCGACACGATGCTTCCGCGGGCGGTGGCTCGGCGGTCGGTGCGAGTGGCGGCATCGGTCTCAGGGGCGTCGAGGAGCCAGGTGCGGGTGCGGTAGCGGATGACGGGCTCGTCCGATGCGAGGAGCCAGTCGACGACGGGCGAGGGAGCCACGGCTCCCATCGTAACGAGCGCGGCTTCTTGCGGATACCAGCCTGGCTAGTACTAAGCAGACACCAGCGCCTCCGGAGCGGCCCGTTGAGCACGGGCCGAGCGTGATCCTGGCACGCGGACCCGCTGCGGACCGCCGTTCCTCCGCTTATCACCAGCACCAGGCGTAAGCGTCAGAAACCAGAGGCCCGCGAGCGAGCCTCCGGGGTGACGCAGCCAGCGCCGCACCTCGCGGCTCGAGGACGGCAGGGCAACCTCGAACGCGGCGGCATTGCGATGCACCGCTGAGCGATTCGCACGCGACTCCTCGACCACGACGACGCGACCGGTGGCGCGCGCCTGCCATCCGCGTTCGTTCGCGAGCAGCTCGGGAACGAGCCGTGCCTTGCGATCGATGCCTGAGAAGAGCGCTTGGACATCGAAGAGGCGGCTCTTCACCTCGATGATCAGCAGCGCGCGAAAGACCGGGTGCCACGCCACGATGTCGACCGACCCGCGCTCGCCGTACTGGCTGAACGTGTACTCGAGGATGCAGCTCCATCCGAGCAACCGCAGAATCGTAACGACGGCGCCGACGATGGCCGCGTGTCGCGCGTCGAGCAGCGCGTCGCCGACGCCGCCGCGCCAGCGAGGGTCGAACGGCAGCTGGATCTGAAGCGCAGCGCCGATGGCGCGCAGCGTGTGGACCGTGAGCTCGTCCAGCCGGCCGGCCTCGACCGAGGCGATCAGCTGCTGGCTGACGCCGGCGCGACGTGCGACATCGACCTGGCGCCATCCGAGTCGTCGCCGGACGGCTCGGAACAGCTGCCCGATGCGCAGGTCCTCCACCCGATGAGTGTGGGCGGCGCCGCTTACTGGCCGCTTACTCGGGCCTTACCACGTTTGCGGCGGCAGACGACAATGAGGACCCCCGCTCCCGAGGCAACCAGCCATAGACAGCCGGCCACCACCAGACGCCGCCCCGGACTGGCAGACCGATGCCGGTCGCATGGCCCGCGCCGATCTCCGCTTCGGCTCGCGCGCCCGACGGCTGCGGCGCATCTTCCGAGCGATCCCGAGTGCGCCCCGCTGCAAGATGTGCAACTCGCCATTCGGGGCCCCTGGCGGCCCTATCATGCGGCTGGTCGGCAAGGGCCGATGGGCGGGCAATTCGAAGTACTGCGCCGGATGCTTCAAGGACCTGTACCGCCATCGCGGTGGCGCCGAGATTGAATGCTCGCTCCTCTTCGCCGACATCCGCGGCTCCACGCACCTTGCCGAGACCATGCCCGCGACCGAGTTCCGTGCGCTGCTCGACCGCTTCTACGCAACCGCCGCGGCGGTCCTCATCGACCACGAGGCGATCGTCGACAAGTTCGTGGGTGACGAGGTGATCGGCATCTTCGTCCCCGCACTTGCCGGCGAAGATCACACGGCGCGGGCGATCGACGCCGGCATGGAGCTCCTGCGCGCAACCGGTCACGCAGCCGACAGGCCCTGGGCGCCGATCGGGATCGGGGTCAACGCGGGAGTGGCGTTCGTCGGAGCGGTGGGCACCGCGGATCACGTCGAGTTCACCGCGCTGGGGGACGTCGTCAACGTCACCGCCCGCCTGGCATCGGCCGCCGAGGCGGGCGCGCTCCTGGTCACGACGGCGGCCGCCGAGCCGGGACCGGCGATGGGCGGGCAGAGCGTCGAGGGTGCCCAGCCGCGGCATCTGGATCTGCG
>DAINOY010000282.1:0-1922 GCA_036743735.1 Chloroflexota bacterium | reverse complement strand
GGGGCGAGCTGCACATGGGGACCGTCAGCGTCTTCGAGGCGGCCGGCATGACCGGGGTGATCCGTCCCTCGCCCCGGCGAGCGGTCATGCGCATCGAGTTCAGCGACAGCTAAGGAGAAGCAACGAATGGCATCGGCACCGATCATCCTGGTCCCCGGATTCTGGCTCGGCGCGTGGGCCTGGGACGAGGTCGCATCGATCCTCCGCGCAGACGGGCACGAGGTCACCGCGCTCACGCTTCCCGGGCTGGAGTCCGCGGAGGCCGATCGGTCGCAGGTCCACCTGTCGGACCACGTCGAGGCGATCGTCAATGCCGTCGAGGCGGCCGGATCGCCCGTCGTGCTCGCGGTGCACAGCGCGACCGGCTTCTCCGGCTACGCCGCGAGCGACAGGGTCCCGGAGAAGATCGCGGCCATGGTCTACGTCGACACGGCGCCTGGCAAAGGCGCGCTCGACCCCGACTTCTCGGACGCAGACAAGCCGATGAACTGGGCCGAGATCGCCGAGGAGGAGAACCTCGACGGGCTGAGCGAAGAGCAAAAGGAGACGTTCCGCCAGCGCGCGGTACCGGTGCCCGGAAACCTCATTCGCGAGGGCGCCGAGCTGACGAACGACGCGCGCAACGACATCCCGAGCACGCTCATCGCCACCGGCTTCAGCGCCGCGGACTACCAGAAGTACGCGGCCGAGCATCCTGAATGGGCATTCCTCGCCGGCCTGCCCGAGCTGCGGAACGTCGAGTACGTCGACCTCCCCACCAGCCACTGGCCGATGTGGTCGAAGCCGCGCGAGCTGGCGGAGATCATCGGGAACGTCGCGAAGGCGCACGGCTCCCGCGATGGCGGTGGTTGAACGCGGCCCGATGAGTTTGCGCCGCATCTGTCGTCAGACCAGCATCACACCGGCAGGCAAACGGCAAGGAGCGGCAACCAGATGACCACCATCCAGGCGAGCGAGCAGACCGGCACGGGCACATACGCCGATGTCAACGGACTGCGGATGTACTACGAGACACACGGGTCCGGACGGCCGGTGGTGCTGCTCCACGGGGGCCTGGGGAACGGGGCCATGTTCGGGCCGAACATCCCGAGGCTGGCGGCTGACCACACCGTCATCCTCCCGGACCTGCAGGCTCACGGGCGGACCGCGGACATCGACCGGCCGCTCGACATCCGTCTCATGGCGGACGACATCGCGGCGCTCATCGATCACCTCGGGCTCGAGAAGCCGGACATCGTCGGCTACTCACTCGGTGGTGGCGTCGCCTTCTTCACGGCGGTGCGGCATCCCGAGAAGGTCGGCAGGCTGGTCATGGCCTCGGCCCACATCAACTCGGACGCCATGCCGCAGGAGATGCGCGCGCAGCAGGCGCAGGTCAACGCGTCGGCGGCCGAGTTCATGAAGGAGACGCCGATGTACGAGCTCTATCAGGCGGTGGCTCCCCATCCCGAGCACTTTGGCCGGCTCCTGGACAAGATCGGGTCCGCGATGTCCCAGCCGTTCGACTACTCGTCCGAGCTGCGCGGCATCGGGGTTCCGACGATGATCGTCTGCGCCGATGCCGAGATGGCGCCCCCGTCCCACTATGTCGAGGCGTTCAAGCTGCTCGACGGCGGCCTTCGCGACGGCGGATGGATGGGCGAGGGCCGGCCCAGGGGCGGACACGCGCTCGCCATCCTGCCCGGCACGACCCACTACAACCTGGCCGTCTCGCCGCTGTTTGCCGCGGTCGCGCTCAGCTTCATCGATGGCCCCTCGCTGGCACCCTCCCAGGGCGAGGCATGAGCCCGATGACCACGGAGCGCATGACCGAGGGTGATGCCCCACCGATGCCATGGTCGGCCATGGAGGAACGACTCGTGCACCCCGAACGGCCCCGCACCTACTGGCTCGCGACGACTCGCCGCCAGGGCCGGCCGCAC
>DAINOY010000281.1:0-2095 GCA_036743735.1 Chloroflexota bacterium | reverse complement strand
GGGGATGAGCTGCGGGTGACGGCCCCGATTGCGGTACAGGACCAGCGTCGCCCAGCCCGTCGCGAGCAGGGTCCAGAACAGGATCGAACCCTCGAGCGCCGCCCACAGCGAGATGACGCTGAAGAACGACGGCGTCGTGGTCGCATTGTTGCGTGCGACGTACAGGACGCTGAAGTCGTGGCCCAGCAGCGAGATCACCATCGCGAGCGCGGCGATGCCGGCGAGCACGAAGGAGACGAGCACCGCCCGCCGGGCACTGTGCACCACGGTCGCGTCGCGTCGACGGGCTCCGACGATGAACGCCACGACGGCGTAGGCGCTGACCAGCAGACCGATGACGATCGCCACGTGGCCGAGGGTCGGGAGCATCAGTCGCCGGGGTCGATGACCTGGTCGGTCGGCACGCCGCCCGACGGTGGCGCCTCGTAGTTCTCGTCGTGCTTGACGAGCAGCGTCTCGGCCTCGAAGACGCCATCGGCTCCGAGGCGGCCCTCGACGACGGCGCCGACGCCGTCACGGAACGAGCTCGCCGGTGCCACGGCGCTGTGCACCGGCACCTCGGTCGTGCCATCGGTCAGGACGAAGCGCAGGTCGGTCGCCGGACCGCTCACGCTGCCGGACTTCACGAGCCCTCCGAGCCGGACCGTCTGGCCCTGCGGCTGGTCCATGGCCATGAGCTCGGTGGGCGTGCGGTAGTAGACGAGCGCGCTGCTCACGCTGCTGAAGGCCAGGTAGGCCACGACCGCCAGGATCGCGACGATGCCGGCCACGAGGATCCACCGGCTCCGCCCACTCGGGACCCGGCGTGGCGCGGGGGCTGGGCTGACCGTCATCGACCCTCGTCGGGCTCCGGCGATGGGCTGCCGGGCGCCTCGCGGCGGGCCCGCGCCAGCCGACGCAGCAGCGTCAGGGTGTAGACCGCCAGCCCTCCGACGATGACGAGATACGCGGCAAGGATGAACGGCAGGTCGGTCATCGCGCCACCTCGCCCGCGGGCGCCGATCCCGGTTCCGGCGACGGGTGGATCGCCCGGCGGCGCGCGGCGGCCAGCGCCGCGCCGCGTGCCGCCTCATCGGTCCGCCAGTCGAGGTCGGCGAGCTGGTAGCGGCGGATCATCAGGTAGGCCCAGGCGATCGTGAAGGAGCCCAGCATCGCCAGCAGCGCGAGGACGAAGAGCGGTGGTGCGGCCGGCTTGAGGATCTTGTCGGGGGCCAGGATCGTGGCGGTCTGGTGCAGGCCACGCCACCACTCCACGCTGAAATGGACGATCGGGATGTCGATCGCAGCGACGATCCCGACGATCGCGGCACGGGTCGCGCGACGATCCGGCTCCGCGGTGAGCCGGCGCAGGAGCAGGTAGCCGACGTACAGCGCCAGGAGCAGCGCCGTGGTGGTGATGCGCGGATCGCCCCACTGCCACGCGGTGCCCCAGACCGGCTGGCCCCACATCATCCCGCCCCACAGCGCGAAGGCGGTGAACATCACGCCGATCTCGGCCGATGCCAGCGCGACGTGGTCGAAGCGCCGGTCGCGCTTCCAGAGCCAGCCGATCCCCGCCAGCGCGGTCGTGCCGAACGAGAGGTACGCGAGCCAGGCGCTCGGCACGTGGACGTACATGATCCGCTGGGCGTCGCCCTGGTTGACGTCCGGCGGGACGCCGAACAGCGCGTTGATCGTTGCCGCGGTCACCGCGGCGAGCGCCACGATGCCGAGGATGCGGGTCAGGATCAGGTTGGGATAGCGCGCAGAGCCATAGATGCCGAGGATGCGGGTCTTCATCGCGCGGGTCGCCTCACTCGTCGAGCAGGAAGCCGTAGGCGCCCGCCCCGGCGATGAGCATGACGACGTCGAACGCAACGAGGAGCTGGAGCCAGGCGCCGAGCTCGTCGAACGGGTCGCCGGTGAGCGCCGCGCCGGTCGCCTTCACAGCGGCCAGCAGCAGCGGTGCCACGATCGGCAGGACGAGGAGCGGCAGCATCACCTCACGCGCGCGGAGCCGGACGGTGACGCCGGCGTAGAACGTGCCGACCGCCGCGAACCCCAGCGTCCCGAGCAGCACGGCGGCGAGCAGCCCGGCCCAGCCGCCTGCGAGGTC
>DAINOY010000280.1:0-2096 GCA_036743735.1 Chloroflexota bacterium | reverse complement strand
GGGCTCAGGCGCTGAATGGCTCACCCCGTGATCAGACCGTCCGGGGAGCCCCACCCCGAGCGCTGTTTTGATCATGTGGTGATCAAGCGGCGATCCGGGGACGCGCATCTGGCGCCCAGCGGGCGAGTTTGGGCGGCAACCCCGCGTATCCAGCTCAGAAGCGCCATTCCCACCGAGCCCCAAAACGGGGCGCGGAGCTACATGCTCGGCACGTAGCCCGGCTTGAAGTACTGGTCCGGGTCCTCGCGGAAGTCGAGCAGGCAGCCCTTGCCGCAGAACGCGTACTCGGTCCCGTCGTGGTCAGCGACGAGTCCCTTCCCCCGCGCCCAGTCGAGGTCCACGTCCATGGCGCAGACCGGATCCTTCACCGTTGTCATCTCTGTGCTCCCTGGAGTGAGGTTGACCGCGCGCAGGCGCAGTGAGTTCGTGACGACGCTCACGCTCGAGAGCGCCATCGCCGCCGCCGCCAACGCCGGGCTGAGGCGGATCCCGAAGAGCGGGTACAGCAGTCCTGCCGCGACGGGGATGAGGATGAGGTTGTAGCCAAAGGCCCAGCCCAGGTTCTGCCGGATCGTCCGCAGCGTGGCCCGTGCCAGCCGCAGCGCAGCCGGCACGCCGCCCAGCTCGTTGCCGACGAGCGTGAGCTGTGATGCCTCCACTGCCACGTCGGCGCCGGTGCCGATCGCGATGCCCAGGTCCGCTGCCGCGAGCGCTGGCGCGTCGTTGATACCGTCGCCGACCATCGCGACCCGCCGGCCGTCCTCCTGAAGGCGCCGCACCGTGGCTGCCTTCTCGTCCGGCATCAGCTCGGCGGCGATCCGCTCCGGACCGATGCCGACCATCTCGCCAATCGTGAGCGCCGTCGTGCGACGGTCGCCGGTCAGCATCCACACCTCGAGGCCGTCGCGTTGCAGCCGCTCGATTGCTCCAGCCGCACCGGGTTTCGGGCGATCGGCCACGGTGATGAGCCCGGCGAGCACGTCACCTCGCGCCACGAACACGACGGAGCGCCCCAGCTCGGCCGCCGCCTCGGCGGCGTCACGCAGCGGCGCAGTGGCGATCCCGGCGTCGCGCAACAGCGCCTCGTTGCCGGCGAGGATCCGCACCCCGTCCACGACGCCGCGCACACCGCGCCCCGGGACCGCCTCGAAGGCAGTCGCACGAGCGATCGGGCCGCTGGCGTGAGCGGTGATCGCCTCGGCCAGGGGATGCTCGCTGCCGGCCTCGACGGCGCCGGCAACACGCAGCAGCTCCGCGGCCTCGATGCCCGACACTGGCTGGACCGATGCCACAGCCGGCCGCCCCTCGGTGATCGTCCCGGTCTTGTCGAGCACGACGGTGTCGATCCGAGCCGCGCGCTCGAGCGCCGCGCCGTCACGAGGCAGAATTCCGTGCTCCGCGCCCCGGCCGGAGGCGACCATGATCGCCGTCGGCGTGGCCAGGCCCATCGCGCACGGGCAGGCGATGATCAGCACCGCGATCGCCGAGCTGAGCGCGAAGGGCAGCCGCGGATCGGGGCCGAAGACGAGCCACGCCGCGAACGTCAGCGCCGCGATCGCCACGACGGCCGGCACGAACCAGCCGGTGACCCGATCCGCGAGCCGCTGGATCGGAGCCCGCGAGCCCTGGGCATCGGCGACGAGCCGCATGATGCGGGCGAGCGTCGTGTCGTCACCCACGCGTTCGGCGCGCATGACGAACGTTCCGTGGCGGTTCATCGTCGCGCCGGTGACGGTCGAGCCGACGACCTTGTCGACCGGCAGCGACTCGCCGGTGATCATCGACTCGTCGACCGCCGAGGCTCCTTCGACCAGCATGCCGTCGACCGGCACCCGGTCGCCGGGCCGCACCCGGATCAGGTCGCCCACGGCCACGGCGTCGAGGTTCACCTCTCGCTCGACGCCGTCGCGCAGCACGCGCGCCGTGTCGGGCTGCAGGCGGCGCAGGGCCGCGATCGCATCGCTCGCCCGCCCTCGCGCTCGGGCCTCGAGCCAGCGGCCGAAGAGCACGAGCCCGATGATCACCGCGGCAGAGTCGAAGTAGGTCTCGAGCGACAGTCCCGCGGCCATCGCCGCCTCGGGCAGGAGCGTCAGGAA
>DAINOY010000279.1:0-2123 GCA_036743735.1 Chloroflexota bacterium | reverse complement strand
GCCGACGAGCCCGGCGGCGAGGCCCGCGCCCGCCGTCAGGCCACCGCGCAGGAGATCGCGGCGCGAAAGCCGGAATCGGCGGATCCGGTCTCCCGCATCCGGCACGTCGGCGCGGACGGCGGGACGCACGCGAACCGCGTCGATCCCCTGATCGGCCTGGCGCATCCGGAGGCGCAGCTGCTCGAGGAAGGCGTCGTCGGGATCGGCACTCGCATCCGTGGCGCCGGACAGCTCTGCGGCGAGCCGCGCCATCTCGGCCTCGTCGCGATCCAGGACGTCGTCTGGCGACGGGCGGCCGGCGCCGAGCACGGCGTCCACGTAGTGGTCGAACCGCTCCGCGGCGCGCGAATCGACCGCGTCCGGCTCGGGCGTCACAGGACGGTCGTCCATCGGTCTGTCATCCATCGCTCGAAGCATCCATCAATGCGGCCTTGCGCAGCGCCCGGTACTGGAGCACCTTCGCGTTGCCGTGGCTGATCCCGAGCTCGCGGGCGGTCTCCTCGACCGAGAGCCGACGCAGGAAGCGCAGCTCGAGCACCTGGCGGTAGCGCTCCGGCAGGCGGCGCAGCAGCGCCTGCACGCGGCGGGTGGCCACGTCGCGGTCGGCGTCCTCGACCGTCTCGCCGGGCGCCACCGGCTCCCAGCCCGGCGCCACCTGCTCGGTGCCGACGAGGGGCAGGCGGTAGAAGGCGCGCCAGTAGTCGGCGATCGCGTTCTGGCTCACCCGGTACAGCCACGCGACGATCTGGCCCTCGTCACGCGTCGTGTCGAGCTGCTCGACGGCACGCATGAAGACCTGTGCCGTGAGATCCTCGGCATCGGGCCGGTTGCCGACCCGGGCATGGATGAACCGATAGATCGCGACCACGTGGGCGTCGTAGATCTGCTCGAAGCGGCCTCGCGTCTGCGCCATCGCTGCGAGGTACGGCGGCGGTTACGCGCGCGGTCGAAGCGGGGCGAGCAGCGCGGCCACCTCTTCGAGGAAGCGCGCGTCGGTCTCGCCGAATGCCTCGAGCTCCTCGCCGTCGATGTCGATCTCGCCGACCACGTCGCCCTCGCTGAAGATCGGCACCACGATCTCCGAGCGGGTCGAGGTGAAGCAGGCGAGGTAGCGCGGATCGGCATCGACGTCAGCCACGATCTGCGTCTGGCCCGATGCCGCCGCCGCGCCGCAGATCCCCGTCCCGAGACGGATGCGCGTGTGCTCCGTGGGCTGCGGGCCGATCCATGGCCCGAGCTCGAGCTCCTCGCCATCGACCCAGTAGATGCCGATCCAGTCGTAGTGCGCGAAGCGGTCGCGAAGCAGGTCGACCGCCCGCTGGGCGGCTGCCTCCGGTCCGGGTGCCTCGGCCACGGCCGCGCGGATCGCGTTCAGCGCGTCGCCGTGCTCGACGGGTCGTTCCTCGGTGACGGGATGGCTCACTGGTTCGGGGCCCAGCGCTCGGCCCACTCGTCGATGAGCACGATGGCGTGGCTCAGCTCGCGACCCTTGGTGGTGAGCGAGTACTCGACCCACGGCGGCACGCTGGAGATCTCGGCGCGATCGACGAGCCCCTCGTCCTCGAGCAGCTTCAGCCGTTGCGAGAGCGTCGCGGAGTTCGCCCCGCCGAGCGCGTCCTGCAGCTCGCAGAAGCGCCGAGTCTCCTCGCCGAGGGAGCGGATGATGCGCAGCACCCACTTCTGGCCCAGGATCGTCAGCGCCGCCGTCGCCGCGCACTCGGCGCGCTGGGCGGCCTCGCGTCGTGCCGCACGGACCCTGGGTCCGGTACCGGCAGGAGGAAGCGCGGGGTGCGATGCGCGGAGACCGGCGTCCATGGGTGCGGAACCGTAGCACCGGCCCCGAGAGAGGGTCAACACGCGCAGCCGCGGCTGCTGGCTCGCCGTTGGGTGCACCGGGCGCACGTCGGGGTTGCCCGCTGATCACCACGTGATCAAAACCGCGCTCGGGGTGGTCTTCACCGGACGATTGGATCACGGGGTGAGCCGATCAGCGCCTGAGCCCTCTGAATCCGGCCTGATCCGCGGTCTCACCCGCTGGTTTGATCACCACGTGATCAGAAGAGGCTCGCCGCGCTCGAAGCGAGCGTCGATGAAGGAGCGCCACGCGATCGAGGGCGGCTGGC
>DAINOY010000278.1:0-2151 GCA_036743735.1 Chloroflexota bacterium | reverse complement strand
CCTCGTCCTGCACCTTGGCGAGCAGGATCGCCTTGCGACGCAGGCTCGGCGCACGCGTCAGCCAGTCGCCCTCGGGCTGCATGCCGATGATCTCGGAGTGCGCGTGCTGCGCGATCTGGCGCACCAGGGTGTTCCGGTAGCCATCGGGCATCCAGTCGGACGGCTCGATCCGCTGCTCGTGCTCGATCGTGCGCTCGAAGCGCGCCTGGCGCGCATCCACGTCTGGTGTCTGAAGCATTCCACCCCGCAATTACTGAACGCTCGTTCGGTTATAGTGTGACCGATGACGCAGCTCCAGGTCAACCCTGCGAGGCTCCAGCCCGCGCGCCGGCGCGGGCGTCCCGGCTACGACCGGGAGCGCCTCCTGGAAGTGGCCGCTCGCACCTTCAACGAGCGGGGCTATGACGCGACGAGCATGGAGGATCTCTCCGCCGCGCTGGGGATCAGCAAGTCCGCGATCTACCACCACGTCCGGTCCAAGCAGCATCTCCTGCGCCTCGCCGTGGATCGAGCGCTCGGTGCGCTGTTCGCCGTGATCCGCGAGCCGGCCGCCACAGAGGGGCCTGCCGCGGATCGCTTGCGCCACGTCGTCCGGCGCGGCGTCGAGGTCCTCATCGCCGAGCTGCCGTACGTCACGCTGCTCCTGCGGCTGCGCGGGAATACTGAGCTCGAACGCACCGCCCTGGCCCGCCGCCGCGAGTTCGATCAGTTCGTTGCCGCCCTCGTCGCCGAGGCGCAGCGCGACGGCAGCGTGCGGCCCGAGATCGACCCGGCGCTCGCCGGACGGCTCGTCTTCGGCATGGTCAACTCGATCACCGAGTGGGTTCGCCGTGGCGCTGGCGACGATGCGCTGCTGGCCGATACCCTTGTCCATCTCTCCTTCGATGGCCTGAGCAGGAGCCCCGCCGCATGACCGTTGCCAGCGAGCCGCGCCGCATCGAGAGCTATGTCGCCGGTCGCTGGGTGGCCGGCAGCGGCGAGGGGGTCGTGGTCGAGGACGCCGTGACCGGCGATCCGATCGCGCGCGTCTCCGCCGAAGGCGTCGACCTGCCCGGCATGCTGCGCCACGCGCGCAAGGTCGGCGGCCCAGCCCTGCGCGAGATGACCTTCCACGAGCGCGCCGCCACGCTGAAGACGCTGGCGCTCCACCTCAACGACCGGCGCGACGAGCTGTACGAGCTGTGGCTGCGTGCCGGCGCCACTCGGCGCGACGCGATGGTCGACGTCGACGGCGGGATCGGCGTCCTCTTCTCGTATTCGTCGAAGGGCCGCCGCGAGCTGCCGGCCGGGAATGTCGTGCTCGACGGCGAGCCGGAGCTGCTCGGCAAGGGCGGCACGTTCGTGGGCCAGCACCTCTACGTCCCTCGCCGCGGCGTGGCGGTGCAGATCAACGCCTTCAACTTCCCGGTGTGGGGCATGCTCGAGAAGCTGGCGCCCGCCTTCCTGGCCGGGCTGCCGACGATCGTGAAGCCGGCCACGCCGACCGGCTACATCGCCGAGGCCTGCGTGCGCCACATGCTCGACCTGCTGCCCGCGGGCTCGCTCCAGCTCCTCTCGGGCTCCGCCGACGGCCTCCTCGACCTGCTCGACGGGCAGGACAGCGTCGCCTTCACCGGCTCGGCAGGGACCGCGCGGCGGCTGCGGTCGCATCGGTCCGTGCTCGACCATGCCGTGCGCTTCAATGCCGAGGCGGACTCCCTGAACGCCGCGATCCTGGGACCGGACGCCGAGCCGGGCACGCCGGAGTTCGACCTGTTCGTGAAGTCGCTCGTGGTCGAGATGACCGTCAAGGCGGGCCAGAAATGCACCGCGATCCGTCGCGCCTTCGTGCCGGCTGGCCGGATGGACGAGGTGACCGATGCGGTCGCGGCGCGGCTCTCGCGCGTCGTCGTCGGCGACCCACGCGACGAGACGGTGACGATGGGCGCGCTCGTCTCGCGCCAGCAGCGCGAGGAGGTCCGCCGCTCGATCGCCGCCCTCCGCGCGCCGGTGGTGCTCGGGGACCTGGACTCCTTCACCGTCACCGGCGCAGACCCCGATCGTGGGGCCTTCCTGCCGCCGATCCTCCTCCGCGCGGACGACGCCACGCGCACCGAGCCGCACACGGTCGAGGCGTTCGGCCCGGTGAGCACGCTGCTCCCCTATCGCGAT
>DAINOY010000277.1:0-2200 GCA_036743735.1 Chloroflexota bacterium | reverse complement strand
GCAGCTGCGTCTGGGCCATGCCGAGCTCGATCCCGAAGGCGCTCATCCCGGCGATCCCCTGCGGCAGCCGGTTGAGCATGACCATGCCGAATGCGCCGATGACGCCCACGGTCGGCAGGAGGAGCTGGTCGCCGCGGTGCCCGCTCACGACGAGCACGAGGTGCGCGGCGACGAAGAGCGCCGCATAGATGACCGCGATCTGGAGCGGCCCGGTCTCGAACAGGTCGGTCATCGCCGCGTGGGTGATCGCGAACCCGAGCGGGACGATGACGAAGAGTGGCAGCAGGAAGCCGAGCTCGCGCCAGCGCGGCGCCAGTCCCAGGTTCACGCGTCGATCACCGCTCGAGGCGCATCCGCACGCGGCCGATCGTGATCTCGTCGCCGTAGCTGAGCGCCACGGGGCGATCGATGCGGTGCCCGTTCACGTACGTGCCGTTCGTGCTGCCCTGGTCCTCGATGAACCAGCTCCTGCCGCGGAAGGTGAGCATCGCGTGATTCGCGCTGGCGAAGTCATCCTCGATGTAGATCGTGTTGTTCACGTTGCGGCCGAGCGAGTTGATCGGTCCGAGCGAGATCGGCCGGCCGGCCGGCGGCTCGTCATCGGGTGACTCGAGGACCATGAGCCGCCCGATCCCGGCCTGCGAGACGAGCTGGGCGCGCTCGGCACCGCGCAGGTCGCGCAGCAGGGAGCGCGCGAAGGCGAAGAGGACGACGTAGATGATGGCGAGGAAGCCCAGCTGCGCGCCCAGGAGCGCGAGGCGCAGGAGGTCCCCCGTCACCCGCGCACCTGGAACTCGATCTCCGTGGAGCCGATGCGGATCAGGTCGCCCGGCCCCAGCGCGATCTCGGTCACCCGCTGCCCGTTGACCCACGAGCCGTTCCGGCTGCCGAGGTCGGCAAAGCTGTACGCCCCGTGCTGGAGCTTGAGCTGGCAGTGATGGCGGCTCACCTCCGAGTCATCGACGATGACATCGTTGTCGCTCGCCCGGCCGATGCCGATCACCGCGTCGCCGAGGTCGAACTGGATCGGCGGACGGCCGCCGGTGCTGACGAGCAGGTAGGCGCGCACCGCGGAATCGGGCCGTGGCGTTTCCCGCGGCCGCGGGTCGGGGCGCGCGAAGATCATCGTCTCCGACGACGGCAGCGGCTCATCCCGTCGCACCCGCGAGCCGTGGTCGTCGATCATCGCGGCGGCGACCCGGACGTCGCCGCGCGGGATCGCCTGATCCGACAGGAGGCGGACGCGCGGCCGGGCGACGAGGGTGTACCGCTCGCGGCGCGCGCGGCTCAGCACGCCGTGCGCGAGGTCGTCCTCGAGCGAGCCACGATACGAGTCGAACGAGGCGTAGTCGGTCGGGCTCAGGTGGAGGTCGTAGTGGTTCGGGACGAGCACGCCGTCATTGCCGAACGACTTGTTCGTGTCCATCGCGCGCTCGATGCGCTTCGCCAGCGTGACTGGCTGGAGGCGCGCCCCGAACCTCCCGGCCGGTGCCTGGAAGAGGCGCTCGAGGAATGCTTCGACGCGCGAGAGGAAGGCCATCGGGCCCGGATGCTATCACGAGGGTACGATCAGCCGACCGTCCGGTACATCCGGCCGATGTGGCCGCCGAGGGGCCGGACCTATACTGTGCGGCCCTGACGGCTCGCCGTGCACGCGGGCCGCTGCACCGAAGAGAGCCATGCCCGAGGCATTGACCGAGTCCTTCTGCGAACGCTGCGGGACGCGCTACGAATTCACGGCGCCGACCCGCCTCAACCCGCTGCGCAAGACGCGCGGGCTGGTTTCGGGGCTCCGCAACTACATCATGAGCCAGGACGCGCTGGGCGACGCCGTTGGCGACGCGATGCGCTCGGAGCAGGACGCGCTCGCCGCCGCGCAGCTCGACGCATTCCACACCTCGTTCAACTTCTGCATCGACTGCCGCCAGTACACCTGCGTCAGCTGTTGGAACGACGATGCCGGTAGGTGCCGCAGCTGCGCCCCGGTCGCCGGCACCGATGATCTGGCCGAACGGCTGGCCGTGGGCCTCAACGGGTCGGCCGCGAACGGCACGGCCGGGATCGTGCCGCAGCTCGGTGTCGACGCATGGCCGACCGCCGATCTTGACGAGGTCCGGGCCGACAGCGTGCCGGCTGAGGAGCTGGTCGCGCCGAGCTTCGCGCCGCAGCCCGCTTCCGAACCTGAGCCGGAGCCGGAGCC
>DAINOY010000276.1:0-2254 GCA_036743735.1 Chloroflexota bacterium | reverse complement strand
AGTTCGGGGAGCGCCGCCTCGAGCTCTGCTTCCGGGAGCTCGGCGAGGTCGATGCCCCGCTCATCTGCGGCCGCCACCAGCCTGCCGACTCGGTGATGCGCATCCCGGAAGGGAACGCCTGCCCGCACGAGCTTCTCGGCGAGCGCGGTGGCGATCGCGTGGCCGGCCGTCGCGGCGCGTCGCATCGCAGCACGGTCGAACGTGGCGGTGGCGAGCATCGCGTCCGCGGCGCGCAGTGAAAGGGCGAGCGTCTCGACCGCGGCCAGCATCGGTCCCCGCGTCTCCTGGAAGTCGCGGTGGTAAGCCAGCGGTAAGCCGGCGGTAAGCTGAAGCAGCTGCGTGAGCGTGGCGTTGAGCCGCGCTGCGCGCGCCCGGACGAGCTCCGCGGCGTCCGGGTTGCGCTTCTGCGGCAGCATCGAGCTACCGGACACGAGCGAGTCGTCCAACCGGACGAAGGCGAGGTACGGCGTCGACCACAGCACGAGCTCGCCGGCGAGTCGGGAGAGATGGTTCGCCGCAATCGCGCAGGCGCTGACCAGCTCTACGGCGTAGTCGCGATCACTGATTGCGTCGAGCGAGTTGACGGTCGGGGCGTCGAAGCCGAGCCGCCTGGCCGTTGCCATTCGGTCCAGCGCGAGGCCGCTCCCGGCGACCGCCGCCGATCCGGCGGGGGAGCGGTTGGCTCGTGCCGCTGCGTCCGCCAGCCGGCCACGGTCGCGCTCCAGCATCTCGACGTAAGCCAGCAGATGGTGGGCGAGCAGCACGGGCTGCGCAGGTTGTGTATGAGTATGCGCGGGGAGGATCGTCTCGATCTCCTCGGCGGCTCGCGCCGCGAGCGTTCGTTGGAGCCCCAGGATCAGGTCATCGAGTCGGCTGGTTGCGTCGCGCAGCCAGCGGCGCTCATCGGTCACGACCTCATCGTTGCGGCTGCGCCCAGCCTGGAGCTGTCCGGCGAGCTCGGACCCGACCGCCTCGCGCACGGCGGTCTCGACGTTCATGTGAATATCCTCGGCCTCCGGCCGCCACGCGAACGTGCCGTCTTCGAGCTGTCGGCCGATCGCCTCCAGCGCGGCGTCCAACTGCTCGGCGCCGGCGGCGTCGATCAGCTCGAGGCGAGCGAGCTCGGCGACATGCGCCCGCGATGCGTCGACGTCGTAGCTCGCCAGCGGGAGATCAACCTCGCGAGAGCCGCCGAGATCCACGAGGAGACCGCCGGGGGCTGCCGGGATGCGCCCGGAGATGATGGACATGAGACGCATGACTATACGCGCCAGAGCATGGTCATGCAAGAAGGGTGGGGCCCCGGCCGGCGTTGCGGCCGAGGGCGGCCCTGCATTCAGCCGAGGATCAGCCCGATGAGCCAGATGACGACGATGATGGCCGCGATGGCGAGGAAGATCGCGACGATCGTCCAGAGGCATCCGGGGCGAGGCCCTGGCTCCTGATCCCGGCCACCGCCGCCCGAGAGGTCGCGTGCTCGGGCGTCCACATGCTCGGGACTCCCGACGTCGGTCGGAACGGGATGGCCGCTATCCCCGAATCCCACCGCCGCAGTCTACGTTTCACATGCGCACGAGGTGGCCGCCGACGCAGTTCATGACAGATGCTCACCGGCAACACCCTTACGGAGCCAGCCACCATCATGACCGTTGGGGATCCCCGCAAATCTCGGCGGGGCGGGTGGCCTGTTGATGACGTACGCCCACGGAGGAAAGCACATGACGTCAACATTGGCGGGCGTGCTGACGTAACGCCCTTGAGGTGAGCATCCGACATGATGCGCGCCATGGAGGGCACCGGCACGCGGCACAACCCCGGCGACTCAGGCAAATCCCGAACAAGGCACATACACTGCCGCGCGCAGTGAAGCTTCGGATGCCGCGCCTCGCCGTCGCAATCGTGGCGACCCTTCTCGCCGCGTGCACGACGGCCCCACCGGCACCGACGACGGAAGCCGTGCCTGCATCCGTCCAGCCGAGCGTGGCGCGCGCCGCCGAGGAGCTGCGCGCCGCCTTCGGCGCGGACGAGATCACCGTCGACCTCGGTGCCCTCGCTGAGATCGCCGACACGAACGGCGGCACCCGAGCCACCGGCACGTCCGGGTACGACGCGAGCGCCGACTACGTGGCGCAGCGGCTCGCAGACGCTGGCTGGGACGTCGAGCGCCAGGAGTTCAGCTTCCCGTTCTTCGACGACCCGGCGCGATCGAGGGCGACGACGCGACCTGGGCGGTCGTGCGCGACTTTCGCCCGCT
>DAINOY010000275.1:0-2262 GCA_036743735.1 Chloroflexota bacterium | reverse complement strand
CCCGCCCGACGACCGCGACTTGCCGCCGATCGACACGCCGCCGGAGTTCCCCGAAACTGATGAGCCCCCGATGCGTGCGCCGGGAGGCGACGAGCCGGTGCTCCCCCAGGAGCCGCCGATGCGCATGCCGGGCGAGAACCCCGATGTCGAGACGGAGATCTGAGCCATGACTGACGAACCGATCGAGCCGCGCGAGCCCATGTCCGGCGGCGCCGGATCGAGCCCCGACCTCGCCGCCGAGTGGCGCCGGGTCGGTGAAGCGCTGGGACAGCTGGGTGGAGGGATCGGCGATTCGGTGCGCACCGCGTGGGAGTCGTCCGGGTCGGACGATGAGGCCGAGGCCGAGCCGCCTTCGCAGGGGATGCGCCGCGTGGCGGACGCGTTCGACCGGGGCGTGGAGAGCGCGCGCCGGGCCGCGTCGTCACCCGAGGCGCGCGAGCGCGTCAACGCCGATGCCCGTCGTGCAGGCTCGCAGCTCGAGCGCGCGATGCGGCTGTCCATCGCCGAGCTGGGCCGAACGCTCCAGCGCGTTGCCCCGGAGGATCGGGCCGCTGCTGGAACCGCTTCGACGATGCCGCCGGAGACACCGGGCCCGGTGCCAACCGAGGGCGAGAGCGCCGCGACGGACGACCCATCCGACCGCATCTGACCCGGCGGCTGACGCCGCGTGTCGTTCGGCGCGTTCCCGCGACCATTTCGATCTCAAATCTCTTGACTTCGAATAATTCTCGCGGGTAGACTGGCCGCTCCGATGAGCAGCCTTCACGGGGATGCTGCGCCCGCGATCGAGGCGGTCGATTTGCGGCGCACCTACCGAACACACACCGGCGTCATCCGCCGCCGCCGCCTCGATGTCGAGGCGGTGAAGGGGATCAGCTTCGATGTGCGTCCCGGCGAGCTGTTCGGCCTCCTGGGCCCGAACGGCGCCGGCAAGACGACCACGATCAAGATGCTGATCACCCTGCTCCTGCCGACGAGCGGCACCGCGCGCGTGATGGGCCACGACGTCGTACGCGACACGACCGAGGTGCGCAAGCTCATCGGCTATGTCTTCGGCGGCGACCGCGGCCTCTACGACCGGGTCAGCGCCATGGACAACCTGCGCTACTTCGCCGAGCTGTACGGTGTCGAGCCCGGCGAGCAGAAGCGGCGCATCGCCGAGCTGCTCGAGCTCGTGGGCCTGACCGGCCGCGAGCACGAGAAGGTCGAGGGCTACTCGCGCGGCATGCGCCAGCGGCTGCACGTCGCGCGCGGCCTGCTCCACGATCCGCAGGTCGTCTTCCTGGACGAGCCGTCGATCGGGCTCGACCCGGTCGGCGCGCGCGAACTGCGCCGCACGATCCAGTCACTCGTCGACGCCGGCAAGACGGTCCTGCTGACGACGCACTACATGTTCGAGGCCGACGCGCTCTGCAACCGGATCGCGGTGATCAACGGCGGCCGCATCGTGGCGCTCGGCTCGGGCGACGATCTCAAGCGCGGCGTGGCGAACCGCACGATCGTCGAGATCGAGACGTTCGGGGTGACACCCGAGGCGGTCCAGCGCCTGCGCGACGACGACGACGTCATCGCCGTGAACACCGAAGAGCGCGACCAGAGCCAGATCCTGCTGGTCCAGAGCGAGCGCGGCGCGGCGATCACCCAGCGCCTGCTCGGCGAGCTGGGCGACACCCGCGTCGGCAAGGTGATCGCCCGCGAGCCGACCCTCGAGGACGCCTACGTCGACCTCATCGCCTCCACCGGTGAGGCCGATGGTGCCGCTCGCGCGGCATCGGTGGCGCTGGCATGAGGGCCATCATCGGCAACGCGCGCCTGGTCTACCGGGTCTGGCTCTTCACGGTCCGCGCCTTCCTGGCGAGCGAGTTCTTCATCCTGACCGCGGTCCTCCAGCCGATCATCTTCGCCACCATTGCCTTCTTCCTGTTCCAGGACGGCGGCGACCGAGCCGGCTCCCAGACGCTGCTCTTCGCCGCGCTGGGCACCGGCATGATGGGCGTCTGGAGCACGACGCTCTTCGGCTGCGGCGGAGCGATCCAGTGGCAGCGCTGGGAGGGCACGCTCGAGCTCCTCGTCAGCGCCCCGCGCCGCTACGACATGGTGCTGCTGGGGCAGACGCTCGGTGCGTCCACCTTCGGCTTCTACTCGATCGTCGCCACGATCCTGTGGGGCGTGCTGCTCTTCGGCATGCCGCTCAACGCGACGTTCCCATGGCTCCTGCCGATCGCGCTGCTCGTCGCGATCGTCGCGCTCGGGGCGATGGGC
>DAINOY010000274.1:0-2273 GCA_036743735.1 Chloroflexota bacterium | reverse complement strand
GGGCGGGATCATCGTCATCTTCCTGATCTTCGTCGCGATCTTCGGTCCCTACCTCACCCCGTTCGACTACCGCGACCAGGACCTCCAGGGGCTGACCGCCTACGCGACCGCCCAGGGCCAGAGCATCCGGCCGATCCCGCCCTTCGTCACCGGTCACTTCCTGGGAACCGATCAGCTCGGGCGTGACCTCCTCAGCCGGCTGATGGACGGCGCGCGGATCAGCATGACCGTGGCGATCATCGTCCAGATCGTCGTCCTGGGCATCGGCGTGCCGGTCGGCGCGGCCGCGGCCTGGTTCGGCGGCCGGCTCGACACGCTGCTGATGCGGATCACCGACATCGTCTACGCGTTCCCCGACCTGCTCTTCATCATCCTGCTGAGCGTGGCCTTCCGCGACACGTTCTTCGGCAAGGCGATCGACGGATTGCTGATCGTCTTCGTCGCCATCGGGCTCACCTCCTGGGTCACGATGGCGCGGCTCGTGCGCGGGCAGCTGCTGAGCCTGAAGGAGTCCGAGTTCGTCGAGGCGGCCCGAGCCATCGGCGTCTCCGATCGGCGGATCGTCACCCGCCACCTGCTGCCAAATGCGCTCGGGCCAATCATCGTCGCCGTCACGCTCGGCATCCCGGGCGCGATCCTGGCCGAGGCGACGCTCGCCTTCATCGGCGTCGGTGTTCAGGCGCCGCGTGCCTCGTGGGGCAGCCTCGTGGCCGAGGGCCAGAAGTTCGTCCAGTCCTCGCCGCATCTCGTCGTCTTCCCGGCGCTGGCGGTCGCGATTGCGCTCATCAGCTTCACGTTCCTCGGCGACGGCCTGCGAGATGCGCTCGATCCCAAGCTCAAGGGGAAGCAGTAACTTGACCCTGACCGACGACACGAGCCGGGCACCGGGCAGCCCGGAGCTCTCCGAGCTGCCCGAAGATGTCACGGTCGAGACCGAGGAGGGTCGCAGGCTCGCCGAGCAGCTCGCCGACGACCGGCGGCACGCCCGCCGCCTGCTCGAGGTCCGCAACCTCTCGACGCACTTCTTCACCCGTGACGGCGTGGTCCATGCGGTGGACGACGTCAGCTTCGACCTCGACTATGGCGAGACGCTCGGCCTCGTGGGCGAGTCCGGCTGCGGAAAGAGCGTCACGGCCCTGTCGCTCACGCGCCTGGTGCCGAACCCGCCGGGCCGCATCGTCGGCGGCGAGATCATCTTCGACGGGATCAACATCCTGAAGCTGACATCGAACGAGATGCGCCTCCTTCGGGGCAAGAAGATCGGCTTCATCTTCCAGGACCCGATGACGAGCCTGAACCCGACCCTGACGATCGGCTACCAGATCGCCGAGTCGGCGCGGGTGCACCTGGGGCTCTCACGCAAAGCGGCCGATGAGCGCGCAGCAGAGCTGCTCGGCAAGGTGGGTATCCCGCGAGCGCGCGAGCGGATGAAGGACTATCCGCACCAGTTCTCCGGCGGCATGCGCCAGCGCGTCATGATCGCCATCGCGCTGGCCTGCGACCCGATGCTGCTCCTCGCCGACGAGCCGACCACCGCGCTCGACGTGACGATCCAGGCCCAGATCCTCGAGTTGATTCGCTCGCTCTCCGCCGAGTTCGGCACCGCCGTGATCCTCATCACCCACGACCTCGGCATCGCTGCGGGCATGTGTGACCGGATCAACGTCATGTACGCCGGCCGGATCGTGGAGACCGGCCTCGTCGACGACATCTTCGAGCAGCCGAAGATGCCGTACTCGTGGGGCCTGCTCGACTCGCTGCCACGGCTGGACGAGGAGAAGGGCAGCCGCCTGCGGACGATCGAGGGCCTCCCGCCTGACCTCATCGACCCGGCCGACGAATGCCGCTTCAGCCCGCGCTGTCGCTATGCTCGGGACATCTGCCGCGAGCGCGAGCCGCAGCTCACCGAACGGCCCGGCGCAGGGCACCTGGCGCGCTGCCACGGTACGGAACCCGGAGGCTGGATCCAGTGACGATGGCCACGAACGGCGAGACGCCGGTCGCGCCGGCGCGCGAGAACCTCGTCGAGGTCGAGAACCTCAAGGTTCACTTCCCGATCCTCACCGGCCTCTTCCAGCGGGAGACTGGCCGCGTCCGCGCCGTCGACGACATCAGCTTCGAGATCCGCAAGGGCGAGACGTTCGGTCTCGTCGGCGAGTCGGGCTGCGGGAAGACGACCACAGGTCGTGCAGTGATCCGCCTGCGCCAGCCGACCGACGGCCAGGTGCGCTTCGACGGCAAAGACCTGCTCACGGTCTCGCGTCGCGACCTGC
>DAINOY010000273.1:0-2300 GCA_036743735.1 Chloroflexota bacterium | reverse complement strand
AGTCGTCGGCGCCGGCGTCGAGGGCGGCGATCTTCTCGTGCTCGTCGCCGACGGCCGACAGGACGATCACGGGCGCGGCGCTCCAGGTGCGAAGCTCACGGCAGACGTCAGTCCCGGTTCCGTCGGGGAGGATGAGGTCGAGGATCACCGCGTCAGGAGGCCGCATCGCGGCCTCCGCAAGCGCCCCCTGGGCGGTGTCGGCCGTCTCGACGACGTAGCCGGCGGCGCGCAGGCTCGTGCGCAGCGCGCGCAGGATCTGGGGTTCGTCGTCGACGACCAGGATGCGGGCGCCCGCACTCACGCCATCGCCTCCACGGGTGCGGTGATGGCCGGCAGGGCGAGGACGAACGTCGCCCCCTGGCCGATCCGCGACTCCGCCCACACGCGACCCCCATTCGCCTCGGCGAAACCGCGCGCGATCGCCAGGCCCAGCCCTGCGCCGCCGACTGCGGTGGACGCCGAGCCGCGCTCGAACGGCTCGAAGATGGTGGACAGCTCCGACGCGGCGATCCCGCGGCCGCGATCGATCACGCGCACCACCACCTCGCCGGCGGTCGTCGTCACATGCACGCCGACCCGGCGATCCTCGGGCGAGTACTTCAGGGCATTTTCCATCAGGTTCACGAGCGCGCGCTCGATCTGGTGGAAGTCGGCCTGGACCGGCGGCGAATGGTCAGGAAGCGAGACATCGATCCGCGCACCTGCGTCCCCGAGGTCGGCAAGCGCATGGCCGACGATGTCCTCCATGGCGCACAGGTCCGGTTCCGGGCTGGCCGCTCCCGCCTGAAGGCGGGACAGGTCGAGCAGGTTGGCGACGAGACGGTCGAGCCTGGCCGCCTCCGCCAAGATGGTGGCCAGAAGCTCGCGGCGGTCGTCGGGATCGAGTGCCAGGTCGTCGCGGGCCAGCGCGGAGGCTGACGTCAGGATCGCCATGAGCGGTGAGCGCAGGTCGTGGCTCACGGCTCGCAGGAGCGCCGTTTTCATGGCATCCGTGCGCCGGAGCGCCTCGGCCTCGAGCGCCTCCCGCGCCAGGCGCTCCCGGTCGACCGCGACGCCGAGGAGCGACGCCAGGGCCGGGATCAGCCGCTCGCGCGCCGCCGTGCCGCGCAGGCGGGGACCTTCGAGGTGGATGACGCCCACCTGCCGACTGCCGGCGACGAGCGGATAGGAGGTCGGATCGCCGGCGATGTCCGCCTCGTCGAGCTCGATCCGGGCCCGCTCGAGCTGCAGGACGCGCGCCACCTCGGCCGCAATCCGCTCGAGCTCGCCGCGCACCTGACCGCGGGCGAGGAGGGACGTGGCGATGCCGGCCAGCAGCTCGGATTCGGTGGCCCGCCTACGCGATCTCGCCGCCAGCTCGCTTACCACGACGGCGGTCACCACGAACACCACGAGGGCGAACCAGTTGCGCGAGTCCGCCAGCGTGAACGTGTGCACCGGCGGCAGGAAGAACCAGTTGAAGGCCAGCATCGAGGCGATCGCCACGCCGACGCCGAAGGCCGTACCCCAGAAAACGGCGACGGGCAGCACGGCAAAGATGTAGAGCGCACCAAGGCTGAGCACTGGGACGGCAACCTTGAGCAGCTCAATGGCACCGGTGACCGCGGCCAGCGCCACGATGCTCGCGGCGACTCCCGCCGCTCGCTGTCGTCGAGCAGCGTTGTCGAGCAGGGCGGCGATCCGCTCCATGTGCCCACGGTAGACGACGCAACAGCCGGAGGCATTTCATGGGTGCTCGCGAGCCCTCACAGTGGTCGAGCATGCGCGCGCGCCTGCATCCATGGCGCCGAGCGAGCCTCTGGCTCTTTCGGGGAGCGGCTCAGACCGCGCGCGGCGGCGGCAGCTGCTCGACCAGCACGTCCACCTTTCGTTCGAGCTCCGCCAGGATGCCCGCAAGCCCGCTCATCACCGTGCTTGCGGCGGCCACGTCACCCACTCGGAAGGCTTCCCGGGCCCGTTCTGCCTCGCCGATCAGCGTCTGCGCGTCGCTGACCAGCTCGTCCAACCGATCCACCTCGTCGGCCACGGCCCGAGTCTACCCGGCTTCGCCCGGAGCCAACCGGCGAGCGCGACGCGCGCCGCAACGCGGGGCGGCGCCGTGTCTATCATCGGCGGCGTGGTCGTGCCCGCGTCGGTGATGCTCCGGATTGGACGGGGCCTCGGTCTTTCGACCATGCTGCTTGCAGTCACGCCGTCCGCCGCGCTCGGGCACGCCGGTGGCACGATCTCGACGAGCTACGAGGCTCGCATCGCCGGGTTCACCGCGCCCGAGCACGGCGTCGCCGCTCAGGTGATCGGAG
>DAINOY010000272.1:0-2407 GCA_036743735.1 Chloroflexota bacterium | reverse complement strand
CGTCGCGGATCGCCACCATGCGCCCGGTGACCCCGGAGCGGATGAGGTCGAGCGCCACGTTCGCGAACGTGATCCCGACCATCGTATCGAGCGCATCCGGTTCCCCGGAGCGCAGGTCGTAGGTCAAGTCGCTCTGCACCGTCTCGACGCCGGAGCGGCGCCGGATCTCCTCGGCGATCACCTCGCCGACGTTGGCCTTGTGGCGGTGGCCGAACATGTCGGCCTCGCCGACCTCGGCGATCTGGCCACCCTGCCAGATCGCGCCCTCGCTGGCGATGAGCAGCGCGTAGCCGGACGGATTGAGGCGGCGGTCCTCGACGAGGATCTCGGTCAGGCGTTCGAGGTCGAACGGCGCCTCGGGGATGACGCACCGAGTGCTCGTGACGTAGGCGGCATACCAGGCGGTGTAGCCGCTGTTGCGGCCGAAGATGCGGAAGACCCCGATCCGCTCGTGGCTGCCCAGTGTCGTGCGCTGCCGGTTGATCAGCTCCTTCGCCCGCGTGACCGCGGAGCTGAAGCCGATGCAGTACTCGGTGCCCGGCACGTCGTTGTCCATCGTCTTGGGGATCGCGATGAGCGGCACCCCTTCCTTCCCGAGGCGCGCCGCGTAGCTGAGCGTGTCGTCGCCACCGATCGCGACGAGATGGGTCAGCCCCAGCCGCTCGATGTTCTCCAGGACGAGCGGTGTGATGTCGTAGCGGTCCTCGCCGATCTGCCAGCCGTCGAGCCGAGCCTGATCGACGTGCTCGGGCAGCGCCGTGCGCGCCATCTTCTGCGGGTTCGTGCGCGAGGTGTGGAGCGCGGTCCCGCCGCTGCGGTCGATGGCGCGCGTGTTGGCGCGGGTCAGCGGGCGGACGTAGCGCTCATCGGTCCCCGCGTCGAATCGGACGTGGGTCAGCCCCTCCCAGCCACGCCGGATGCCGAGCACCTCGCCGCCGAGCTCGGTGGTCTTGTAGACGACGCTCTTGATCACGCTGTTCAGGCCGGGGACGTCGCCGCCTCCGGTGAGGACGCCGATGCGGAACTCAGACAATGGAACGTGCACCTTGTGCAGTGGGTGAATCGCGGCGCGGATGCGCCGCTCCCCATCGTACCCAAGGGTTCCAGCCCCCGCCGTGCGGCACAATGCGGCCATGTGCGGACGCTTCGCGCAACCCCGCTCCGCGGACGACCTCGCGCGGCTGTACGAGGCGGTCGCCGTGGGCCGGCTCGAGGGCGAGCAGTACAACGTCGCCCCGACCGACGAGGTGAGCGCCGTGATCCAGCCGCACGAGGAGCGCATCGTGGATACGTTCCGCTGGGGCCTGGTGCCGGTGTGGGCCGAGTCGCCGCGCGAGGGAGCGCGGCTCATCAATGCTCGCGGCGAGACGGTGATCCACTCGCCGGCGTTCCGTGGCGCCTTTCGCACGCGGCGATGCATCGTGCCGGCTGACGCCTTCTACGAGTGGCGACGCGACGGCCCCGCGGGCGCCCGTGGCGGAAGGCCGAAGCCGCAGCCCTGGGCGATCCGGCGCCGCGACGGCATGCCACTCAGCTTCGCCGGACTGTGGTCGGTGTGGCGCGACCCGGCCACCGCCGCGCGGCTCTACACCTGCACCGTCATCACCACGACCCCCAACGAGGTCGTCGCACCGTTCCACCACCGCATGCCCGTCGTCCTGCAGCCCGATGCCTGGGACGCGTGGCTCCTGACCGACACCCCGCAGGATCTGCTGGAGCCGATGCTCGGCCCCTGCGATCCGGGGCTGCTCGAGGCGTTCCCGGTCGACGTTGCCGTCAACGACGTGCGCAGCGAGGGTCCGCAGCTCCTCACGCCCATGGACCGATGACGCCCGCCGACCCGCCCATCGAGCTGCCGCGCTCGGGGCTGGTCGTCCTGATCGGCCCGTCCTCCGCCGGGAAGTCGACCTGGGCGACGCGCCATGCCGGCCCGACCGAGATCCTGAGCTCCGACGCGTTTCGCGCGCTCGTCAGTGACGATCCCAGTGAGCAGGATGCGACCCTCGATGCGTTCGACGTCCTGCACCTCGTCGCCGCGCGCCGCATGGCCCACCGCCGGCTCAGCGTGGTGGACGCCACGAACGTGGAGGGCTGGGCGCGCGGCAGGCTACTCGAGCTGGCGCGAGCGCACGGCGTCCGCACCGTGGCGATCGTCTTCGATGTTCCGCTGGAAGTGTGCCTGGCGCGGAACGGGCTGCGGGCTGACCGGCGGGTGCCCGAGGCCGCGATCCGGCGGCAGTGGAGCCGGATGCGCGGCTCGATCCCGCGCCTGGCGGGCGAGGGCTGGGACGCGATTCACGTCCTGGCCGGCGCCGAGGCGGTGAACGCCGTGCCCGTGACGCGGGCGGGCACGTCCGCGCCCCGGGCACAACGAAGCGTCCCGAAGGAACCGCGCCCGACCCGTTGA
>DAINOY010000271.1:0-2422 GCA_036743735.1 Chloroflexota bacterium | reverse complement strand
CGGTCCCGACGGTGGGCCCGTCGCACGCCGCGCCGACCTCCGCATCGTGGGTGACGAGAATGATCGTCTGCCCGCGGTCGCGGTTCAGCTGGCGCAGCATGGCAAGCACCTCGCCGCTGCGCTTCGAGTCGAGGTTGCCGGTCGGCTCGTCGCCCAGGAGCAGCTTCGGCGCGTTCACCAGTGAACGAGCGATCGCGACACGTTGCTGCTCGCCGCCGGAGAGCTCCATGGGCCGATGCCCGGCGCGATCAGCCAGACCGACCGATGAGAGTGCGTCCCGTGCCCTGTCGCGCGCGAATCGGCCAGGGACGCCGGCGTACTCCGACGCCAGCGCCACATTCTCGAGCGCGGTGAGCGTCGGCACCAGGTTGAAGCTCTGGAACACGAAGCCCATCTCGCTGGCCCGCATCTTCGTCCGCTCGCGGTCCGAGAGGCGCGTCACATCCCGATCGCCGATCAGCAGCCGCACCTCGGCGCCGTCGACGCGATCGGGCGTGTGCAGCAGCCCGAGAATGTGCATCAGCGTGCTCTTGCCGGAGCCGGACGGTCCCATGATCGCGACCATCTCGCCGGCCTGGATGTCGATGTCGACGCCGCGCAGCGCCTCGACCGTGTTGCGCCGGCTCAGCCGGTAGGTCTTGCGCAGGTTGCGCCCTGAAAGCAGTGCCATGAGTTGACGGTTCCTATTCGTAGCGGAGCGCCTGCACCGGATCGAGCCGGGCCGCGCTCCAGGCGGGGATGATGCCGGCGAGCATGCCGAGAATCGTGCTGAAGGCGAGCGCGAAGATGGCCGTGCCCGGTGTGAGGTCGAAGAGGACGGTGCCGGAGGCGCGGCCCGCCTCGTTGGCGGCCACGACCACGAGGCCACCGAGCGCCAGGCCGATCAGGCCGCCGATCAGGCCGATCATGCCGGCCTCGGCGACGAGCTCACGGACGACGCGCCCACGCGCCCCGCCGATCGCACGCTTGATGCCGATCTCGCGGGTGCGCTCCTGCACGCTCATCGCCATGGTGTTGATGACCGATAGGCCGCCGACCACGAGGCTGATCGCCGCGACGCCGATGATGATGGCGTTGAAGATCGCCACCGATGACCCGATTTGCTCGTCGAACTCGGCGCCGGTCATCGCGCTCACATTCGGGATCTGCGCTTCGACCCGATCCGCCAGCTCGACGGGGTCGACGCCGGCCGCGGGATAGACGACGACCTGGCTCGCCAGGGTCGAGACGTCGACGCTCTCACGCATGACGTCGGGCAGGCTCTCGGCGAAGAGCTGCTGCCCGGCCGCGAGCGGCATCAGGACCGAGGTGTCCGGCGCGGTCAGCGTGGGCTCAAGCACGCCCACGACCTCGAAAACGTGGCCGCGGATATCGAGCCCATCGCCGGCGCCCACCTCGAACTTGCGCGACAGATCGGAGCCGATGACGGTGACGAACGATCCCTCGTCGGCGGCCGTCAGCGCCCGACCCTGGGCGAGATGCAGCTCGAAGTCCTCGAGGCCCGCGTCGGCATCCGGTCGGCCGGCGACGATCGTGTCGGGCATGCTCATGCCGGCGCCCATCGGTTCGTCGCTGAAGAACATCGAGATCTGGGGCAATGCGGCCTCGACGCCGTCGATCGCGGCGATCGCGTCCGCCGTGTCGATCGACATCGGGGTGGTCGAGAAGTTCATGCCGCCGGCCGACGCGTCGCTGACGATGAGCTTGTCGGCGTAGTACTCACTGCCGCCCTCCACGAGGGCGTTGATCTTGTTGGCCATCGAGCTGAAGACGACGAGCGCCCAAATCCCGATCGTGATGCCGAGGATCGTGAGCGCGGTCCGCAGCTTGCGGCGCGAGAGGTTGCGTAGCAGGCGCAAGGGAGGCTCCGAGGTGGTGAGGGGGACAAGGATGACCGCGGAGCCGTGCTCGGGCGCCGGGACAATACGATACGGCCTGTAGCGTAGCGCTGGATCGGACGCGGCGCAAGTCGCCGATGGCGGGTCGCTAGCGGCGCACCATGCCCTGCATCGCCTGCCCGACAATCGTCTCGGCAACCCCGTAATCCAGCGCCGCGCCCGTCACGAGATAGCGGTAGTAGACCGGGCCGTAGAACGCGTCCGCGGCCAGCTCCAGGTCCACCGTCGGCGCCAGCTCTCCCCGCCGCGCCGCACGCTCGAGGAGTCCGATCGTCAGGCGTCGGCGCTCCGTCCAGAAGCCGCGCAGGATGGCGGCAAGCTCCTCCCGCTCACGCGCCTCGGCGAGCAGACGCGGCAGGACACGCCGGATCATCGGCTCGTGGAGAACGGCGATGACGTCCTGCAGCAGCGCCACGAGGTCCGCCCGCAGGTCGCCGGTGTCGTGCTCACGCACCGGGGCCGCCACCTGCCGCGCGACCTCGGCGATGAGGTCCAGGCGCGACGGGAGGCGGCGGTAGAGCGTC
>DAINOY010000270.1:0-2445 GCA_036743735.1 Chloroflexota bacterium | reverse complement strand
AAGCTCGAAGGCCTGCTCCGGCCGACCTGCGTCGCCATCGGGCCGGCTGTCGCGGACATGAAGGGCGGTCTGACCCTGCTGGTGGGCGCGCTGCGCGCGCTCGTCACGGTCGGGGAGCGCGTCCCAACCATCACTGTCCTGCTCTCCTGCGACGAGCAGGCTGGCTCGATCCGGTCCGCTCCGGCCATTCGTGCACGTGCGGCGCGCGCCTCGTGGGTGCTCTGCGTCGAGTGCGCGCGCGAGGGTGGCCGGGTGATGCGGTCTCGCGCGCATATCGGCATCGGCTTGCTTGCCGCGACTGGCCTGGAGGCACATGCGGGAACGGCGCGTGATCAGGGCATGAACGCCATCTCGCTCCTCGCGCGGGCGCTCGTGGCCCTCGATGGGCCCGGTGTCACCACGCCCGATGGCACGGTCACGCCAACGATCCTGCATGCCGGCCGCCGGCGCAGCGTCGTGCCCGGATCGGCGGAAGCTGTGCTCGACGTCCGAGCTCGCGACGCGACGGCATGGGAAGCGCTCGCGGCACGGATCGGGGACGCGGTGCGGATCGATGACCGAATCAGTGTCGAGTTCTTCTCTCATCGGCCCGGCTTGCCTGCCACGGACAGGACGTCGTGGATCCTCGGCCTGGTCGAGGAGGCTGGGCGCGACGTCGGCCTGCAGATCGAAAGCGTGGACAGCATGGCGGCGGGCAGCTCCGCGTTCGTGGACTCGGCAACCGTCCCGGTGCTCGACGGCATGGGGCCAGCGGGCGGAGCGCTCATGACGCCCGATGAGTACATCGAGGTCGAGTCGCTCCCGACGCGCGCGGCCCTCCTGGCGCGAACCATTCAGCTCCTCGGGGCGGCGCCACGGGACTGAGCCACGTCGGCGCGTCAGCACGACCCGCCGCCTGCCACACGACGCTCTGCGATCATGCTCCGATGTTCCTTCGTCGGGTCGCACCACCGTGACACGCCGAGGCCTGGTGCTCTTCGCCCTGATGTCGATCATCTGGGGCATTCCGTACCTCTTCATCAGGATCGCGGTCGCCGAGATCAGCCCCGCCATGCTGGTGCTGGCGCGCACGGCGATCGCGTCCGCCATCCTGCTGCCGATCGCGCTGGCCCGCGTCGACCTGCGGCCGATCCTCGCGAGATGTCGCTGGGTCGTCGCCTTCGCCGCGACCGAGATCGCGATCCCGTGGGTCATGCTCGGGTCGGCCGAGCAGCACCTCTCCAGCTCGCTGACCGGCCTCCTCGTGGCCGGCGTACCGCTCGTGGGCGTGGCGCTGGCGATGGCGACGGGCGGGTCGGACCGGCTGGGCGGCATCGGGCTCGCCGGCCTCTTCATCGGCCTCCTGGGAGTGGCCTTCATCGTCGGCGCCGATTTCCAGGCCACCGACGTCGTCTCGCTGCTCCAGGTCGCGGTCGTCGTGATTGGCTACGCGGTGGGACCGGCCATCCTGGCGCGGCGCCTCTCCGACCTGTCCTCGCTCGGCGTCATGTCGGTCTCGCTGGCGCTGACCGCCCTGGTGTACGTGCCGATCGGCATCGTCCAGTGGCCCGCGGACGTGCCCTCGACCACGGTCCTGCTTGCGGTCCTGATCCTGGCGGTCGTCTGCACCGCCATCGCCTTCCTCGTCTTCGCCGCGCTGATCGCCGAGATCGGCCCGGTGCGCGCGACGGTGATCACCTACGTCAACCCGGCGGTGGCCGCGGTCCTCGGCGTGGCCGTCCTGTCGGAGACCTTCACGCTGGGCATGGGCATCGGCTTTGGGCTCGTCATCCTGGGATCGCTGCTGGCCACCGGCCGCTTCGGCGGCGCTCGCGAGGGTGGCGGGTCGAGCGTCGGGTCGGGGCTGCGCCCCGCTGAGCGCTGATCGCCAACGAGGTCAGCTGCGGTCCTCGATCTCCCAGGCGTGGTCGAGCGCGTGCCACGCGGAGCGCCGAATGGCATAGCGCGGCGACCAGGGGCGACGAACCTTGTTCGGGGTATCGAGCGGCCGGTCGGTTGCCTTGGCTTGCACGGCGTCCACGAACGCGCGCCGCAGCTCGTGGAGCGAAGCCGAGGCCCCGGGCCCGTTCGTCCCGAGCGCGTGGAGATAGCCTGCGTCGGCCTCGCGCACGTGGTCGATCATCTTCGGCACCTGGCGGCCGCCGCCGCGCGGGCCGAGCCGCAGCGACACGCCCTCCGCCCTGCGCGCGGCTGCATCGAACGTCTTCCATGAGGCTTCGAGCAGGCTGAGCAGCCGCTTCAGCTCGGCCGGAGGCATCCCGTCGTCATCCGCCGCCGCTTCGCTGGCGGGGATGCCGAACTCGGTGCTCGCGCCACCTTCGAGCCGCTCCACGACGTCGATCACGCCGGCCGCCGGGGGTTCGAAATCGACCTTCGCCCGCTTCGCGACCTTCGCGTAGCGCGGCGCATAGGCGAGCAGCGCCGCGATCGCCTCGTCCGGGGTCT
>DAINOY010000269.1:0-2478 GCA_036743735.1 Chloroflexota bacterium | reverse complement strand
TCGTCGAGCCGGCTCATGGGAATCCCGGCGCTGGCGGGCACGGTGTTCGGCGCGGTCGCGTCACCCATCGCGTCGCGTGGCGGCTGGATACTGACGAGCACGTCGTCGTGGTGGCCATGGTAGCCGCCCTCGAACTTCACGATCTTCTCGCGCCCGGTGTAGCCGCGGGCGACACGGATCGCATCCATCGTCGCCTCCGTGCCCGAGTTGCTGAAGCGCACGAGATCGGCGCCGAAGCGACGCTTGATCTCCTCGGCGAGAACGATGGCGTCCTCGATCGGGAACGTGTAGCAGGTGCCGTTCGCCACGCGATGCGCGAGGACCTCGGCCAGCTTCGGATGCGAGTGGCCCGCGGCCAGGACGCCGAAGGCCATGTCGAAGTCGACGTACTCGTGGCCATCGGCGTCGATGATCCGCGAGCCGCGGGCATCGGTCATGAACAGCGGATACGGGTCGTAGGTCTGAAACGAGCTCGCCACACCGAGCGGCAGCGACTCGCGCGCGCGCTCGTGCAGCGCGGCGCTGCGCCGGGTTCGTGCCCGGTACGCGGCCTCCTCGCGCTCCCCGATCTCGGCCAACCGCGCGCGGTCGACGCCGCGCGCCTCCTTGAGGGTCATCGCCGTGCGTTCTCCTCCATGCTCCCCCACTGGTACGTCTCTTTCACGATGCGCAGCTCGACGAGCGTCTCCGTGTTGCGGATGCCGTCGATCCTGCCGAGCCTGCGGCTGAGGACCTCGAGCAGGTGCTCGCTGTCACGGCACACGACCTCGCAGACGAGGTCGAAGCGGCCCGCCGTGACGACGAGGTACGTCACCTCGTCGAGCCCCGCGATCTGTTCGGCAATCTCCTCGATCCGGTCGGGGTCGACGGTCATGCCGATGAAGGCCGGAACGCGGAAGCCCATCGCCAGCGGGTCGGTGACCCCGACGATCTGCACCACGCCGCGCCGCACGAGGCGCTCGGTGCGCTGGCGGACGGTGGCCTCCGGAACGCCGAGGTCGCGCGCCATCCCGGCATACGCCCTGCGCCCGTTGTGCTGGAGCTGCTTGATGATCGCCCGGTCCAGCTCGTCGAGCGACTTCGCGTTCGAGCCGGCCTGCGCGGATCGGTTCGGCATGCTGCGCAGCGTAGCGTCGGACGCGCTACGTAGCAACTGATTCTGTGTCTTTTCGCTGCATCAGCCACGGAATCGGTGAGATTCCCGCAGGCGAGGCCCGTCTGACGCAGGTCGCGCCGGCGATTCGCCCGGGTGGTTCAGATCGCCTGGATCGCAGCTCCGATGCGCTGCCTGAGTCAACTGACTGGTTCAAAGCGCGCGTGGCGCCGGCACGATGCGTTGTTTGAGTCACCCAGCTGAATCAGGCTTCCGGCTGGTGCTGCTCCTGGCCCGGTGGCACGGCCGCCGCCTCGCGCGTCCAGGCGCCGGTGGCGTCGGCGAGGAGCTCGGCGACGTCGCGGACCTCAACATCGGTCCGATCGAGGTCGGTGGTGCCGTCGCGCAGCATGATGAGGCAGTACGGGCATGCGGTGGCGATGGCATCGGGCTCGACGGCCAGGGCATGCTCGACCCGGCGGTGGTTGATGCGCTGGCCCTCGCGCTCCTCCATCCACATCCGGGCGCCGCCCGCGCCGCAGCACATCCCGCGCTCGTGGTGCAGCTCCATCTCGGCCACCTTCTGCCCGGGGACTGACTCGACGACGCGCCGGCCCTCGTCATACACCTTGTTGTAGCGGCCGAGGTAGCAGGCGTCGTGGTACGCGACGACCGCCTCGCGGTGCTCGGTCGGGACGAGCCGACCCTCCGCCACGAGCCGGTCGAGCAGCTGCGTGTGGTGGATCACCTCGACGCCGGTGAGGCCGAACTGCGGGTACTCGTTGCGAATCGTGTTGAAGCAGTGCGGGCAGCTGGCGACGATCAGCGAGACGCCGTGATCGGCGTGCGCCGCCGAGAGCGTGGCCACGTTCTCCTCGGCCAGCATCTGGAACAGGTACTCGTTGCCCGCCCGCCGCGCCGGATCGCCGCTGCAGGTCTCGCCGGAGCCGAGGACGGCGAACGGAACCTCCGCCTGCTTCAGCAGCTGGGCCATGGCGCGCACCACGCGGCGGTTTCGGTCGTCGAAGGCGCCGGCGCAGCCGACCCAGTAGAGGACCGGCCCGCCCGGGCGGCGGCCGTCGCTGATGATGGCCCGGCCCACCGGCGGCGGATCGTCGGCCGCGAGCGGGCGCCCGGACACGACGTCGCGCCCCAGCACGGGGACCTCCAGGCCCTTGGCCCAGTCGAGGCGCGCGCTGCGCGGCTGGCCCCACGGGTTGCCGGCCGTCTCCATGGCGCGGAACGCGGTGTTCAGCTCCTTCGGGAAGCGGCTCTCCTCGAGGACGAGGTTGCGCCGGATCTCGACGATCGAGTCGACGTGCTCGATGAGCACCGGGCAGCCCTCCACGCACCAGCCGCAGGTGGTGCACTGCCAGACCGCCTCC
>DAINOY010000268.1:0-2480 GCA_036743735.1 Chloroflexota bacterium | reverse complement strand
GCCGCTTTCCGCGCTCGAAGCGAGGGGCGGGGAAGGAGCGCCACGCGGTCGCGGGCGGCTGGCGCTCGGGCGATGCCTCGCGTCGGCTCGGCCTGGTGTCGGGCCGGCCGTGGGGGGCGGGCCGGGAGTCTGTCAGGTAGTCATCCGATGACTGGTATCCGGGCATGGCGTTCGGATTTGGGCCGGGAGTCTGTCAGGTAGTCATCCGATGACTGGTAGCCAGGCCGCACGACCCAATTCGGTCCTAACCGGTCGCCAGCCATGGCCCCACACGCTCGGTCCATGCGCCGCGAGGTGACAGACTGCCCGGCGAGATTGGATACGAGTCGCCAGGCGACTGGCTGATGGACTGAGTGCCTGCGGCACTGACCGCCTGCGGCACTGACCGCTGCGGCACTGACCGCCGCGGCGCTGACCGCCCGCGGCGCTGACCGCCCGCGGCGCTGACCGCCCGTCAGCGAACAGGCAGCGTCTCAGCCGCGGAGCTGCTCGAGCCGATCGTCCTCACCCACCAGGATGAGCTCGTCGCCCTCGGCGAGGCGCTCGTCGCGCGGCGGGTTGACGATGACCTGGCGCCCGCGGCGCAGCGCGACCGGCGTCAGGCCGATCTTCGTCTTCAGGTCCAGCTCGGCGAACGTGCGCCCGACCCAGGCCCGTGGCGGCCGGATCTTCTCGATCCCGAATCCGGGTGCCACGTCGAGGTAGTCGATGACGTTCGGGACCCGGAACGAGTGGGCCAGCCGCAGCCCCGTCTCGAGCTCCGGAAAGATGACCCGATCGGCTCCGACGCGGCTCAGGATCTCGCCGTGCAGCTTGCTGCCGGCCTTGGCGATGACGTTGCGCACGCCGAGGCGCTTGAGGACCATGGTGGCGAAGATCGACGGCTCCGCGTCGCTGCTTATCGCCACGATGGCCGTCGCGAAGTCGGCGGCGCCAGCCGAGCGCAGCGCCTCCTCGTCGGCGGCGTCGAGCTCGAGGGCGTGGGTCACGTCGGAGGCGATGTCGTTGACGCGGCTCTCCGAACGATCGACCGCGAGCACCTCATGCCCCAGCCGCTCCAGCTCGCGGGCCACCGCGGAGCCGAAGCGCCCGAGGCCGATCACCATCACCTGCTCGCTTGCCATGGTCGCTGCAGCCTACCCGATGCCTATCCGATCCGAACCGACTCGACCGCCGGGCGGAACGGCATCGGTCGCGCCCGCGCGGCGAGCGCCAAAACGAGGGTGAGCGGGCCGAGCCTGCCGACGAACATCGCGAAGCTGGTGATGAATCGCGCGGGGTCGCTCGACTCGGGCGTGATGCCGGTCGTCGCGCCAACGGTGCCGAACGCCGACACCGCCTCGAACAGGGTGTCGACGAAGTCGGCCTCGGTCGTCAGCGTGAGGCCCAGCCCGATGACGAACACGAATGCGATCGCCAGCAGCGCCACCGCCAGGGCCCGATAGACGACCGCGTGCTGGATGCGCCGCCCGAAGGCCTGGGCGGACGGCTGGCCGCGCACGGTGGAGACGATGGCGATGAGGAGCACGGCGAACGTGTTGACCTTGATCCCGCCCGCCGTCGAGCCCGAGGCGCCGCCGATGAACATGAGCGCCATGACGATGAACAGGCTCGCCTCGGCGAAGGCGGTGGTGTCGAGCGCAGTGAAGCCGGCGGTGCGCAGCGTGGCCGATTCGAAGAGCGCATTGAGGAAGCGCTGCTCCGGTGGCAGCGCGCCCAGGGTCAGCGGATTGCCCCATTCGGTGAGCCCGATGAGCAGCGCGCCGCCCACCAGCAGCGCCGCGGTCGTCCCGAGGACGAGCTTGGTCTCGAGCGTCATGCGGCCCCATCGCCGCTTCACCGCGACGTCGCCGACGATCGCGAAGCCGAGGCCGCCGAGGGTGAGCAGCGTGCCGACGGTCAGGAGGACGACCCAGTCGTCGACGAACGGGCTCAGGCTGCGGAACCCGCCGGTGATGTCGAACCCGGCGTTGTTGAACGCACTGATGGCGTGGAACACGCCCCACCAGATGCCGAGCGGGTCGCCGGGCGGGCCGGCCTCGGGACCCGAGGTGAACGCGAGCGACAGGACGACCGCGCCAAGGACCTCACAGACGATCGTGAAGAGCGCCACGCGGCGCACCACGTCCATCACGCTGCCGAGCTGCAGGCCGCCGAGCGATTCCTGGACCACGACCCGGTCGCGGAGCGAGGTCCGCCGTCCCAGGAAGAGGGCGAGCAGGAGCGTCGAGCCGGCCATGATCCCGAAGCCCCCGGCCTGGATCAGGAGCAGGATGACGATCTGGCCGAACGGGCTCCAGTGCGTGGCCGTGTCGAGCACCGTCAGCCCGGTGACGCAGGCCGCGCTCGTGGCGGTGAAGAGCGCATCAATCGGCCGCGTGGCGATGCCGTTGGCCGCGGCGATCGGCAGCATGAGGAGGGCGGTGCCGACGGCGATGAGGACGACGAAGAGCAGGAGGAGTGAGAGGGCCGGGGACGGG
>DAINOY010000267.1:0-2500 GCA_036743735.1 Chloroflexota bacterium | reverse complement strand
TGAGCGGGGCAGGGGTGTCGAAGTGGGGCTGGCCGATGCTGAGGTTGATCGGATCCTTCATCTTCGCCGCGAGGTCGAACACCTTCCGGATACCGGAGGCGTCGATCTTGTGCATGCGGTCGGCGATCCAGGAGGGGTTCATCCTGGATGTGCTCGCGCAGTACACGCCGGTCGACAGCTACCAGGTGATCATGGAGGTCGCTCCCGGCGCCAAGGTGGCCGGTGCGACGCTGAACACGTACGGTCGCCTCGTTGTGCGGGCGACCGGCGTCGGAGCCGATACGGCGCTCGCGCAGATCGCGCGCATGGTCGAGGAGGCGCAGACCGGAAAGGCGCAGATCCAGCGGCTTGCTGACCGCGTCTCGGGGATCTTCGTCCCGATCGTGATCGCGATCTCGCTCGCCACGCTTGCAGGCTGGCTGCTCGCGACCGGCGACGCGGGCGCCGCGTTCACGGCCGCGGTCGCGGTGCTGATCATCGCCTGCCCGTGCGCGCTCGGACTCGCGACGCCGACCGCTCTGATGGTCGGCACTGGCCGCGGCGCCCAGCTCGGGATCCTGATCAAGGGGCCGGAGGTGCTGGAGTCGACCCGGCGCGTCTCGACGATCGTGCTCGACAAGACCGGCACCGTGACCGAAGGGAAGATGACGCTCACGGGCATCGAGACGCTGAACGGCGCCACCCGCCTCGACGTGCTCCGCTACGCCGGCGCAGTTGAGGCCGCCTCGGAGCACCCGATCGCGCAAGCAGTCGCGACTGCCGCACGGGCGGAACTCGGCAGCCTGCCTTCCGTCGGCGACTTCAAGAACGAGGCCGGCGTCGGCGTCTCTGGATTCGTCGACGGCCACGCTGTTACGGTCGGACGTGGCGACGGCGCGATCGCGGTCCGGCTCGACGGCGCAGACGTGGCGCGCCTTGTGGTCGCCGACACGGTCAAGACGACGAGCGCCGAGGCGATTGCCGAGCTGAAGCGGCTCGGCCTCACCCCGGTCCTGCTGACCGGCGACAACCGTGAAACCGCTGAGCGGATCGCGGCCGCAGTCGGGATCGAGCGCGTGCTTGCCGAGGTCTACCCCGACGAGAAGGCGGCGGAGGTGAAGCGCCTGCAGGAGCAGGGGAAGGTCGTCGCCATGGTCGGCGACGGAATCAACGACGCGCCCGCGCTCGCCCAGGCCGATCTCGGCCTCTCGATCGGCACCGGCACCGACGTTGCGATCGAGGCTTCCGACCTGACGCTCGTTTCCGGCGACCTGCGCGCGGCTGCCGACGCAATCCGCCTCGCCCGCAAGACGTTGAAGACGATCAAGGGCAACCTCTTCTGGGCCTTCGCCTACAACGTCGCGGCGATCCCGCTCGCCGTTGCCGGCCTGCTCAACCCGATCATCGCCGCCGCGGCGATGGCATTCTCGAGCGTCTTCGTCGTCTCGAATTCGCTGCGACTCCGGCGCTTCCACTCCGACCGCGAAGGAGCGACCGCGTGAGCCAACTCGAGACGAACACACTCGGCTATACCGCTGAAAAGGCTGCGCTCATGAAGCGCCTGCACCGGATCGAGGGTCAGGTACGGGGTATCGAGGGGATGGTCGCCGACGACCGCTACTGCATCGACATCCTCACGCAGATCGCCGCAGTCAATACCGCGCTCGAGTCGCTCGCCTTCCAGCTGCTCGACGACCACGTCCGCCACTGCGTCGCTGGCGCGCTCGCCTCCGGCGACGAGCGCGACGCACTCGAGAAAACCGAAGATCTACTCGCTGCTGTGCAGCGGTTCGCCCGGACGCGCTGAAGATGCCTACCACCGCCGAACGCGAGACGACCGTCCTACACGTCGGCGGTGTCCACTACGCGTCCGAGAAGACCGTCGTCGAGCGCCGGCTGGGTGCACAACCCGGCGTCGTCGCCGTCGATGCAAACCCGGTCGCGCAGACCGCGACAGTCGAGTACGACCCAGCGGAAACGAATGTCGCCGCGCTAACGCGTTGGATCGAGGAGTGCGGCTATCACTGCGCCGGCCGCTCCGCCCCCGGGCACGTCTGCGATCCCGAGGCAGATGAGCACGCCGATCACGCACACCACGACCATGCCGCGCTGGAGCGCGCCGAGCACGCCGACGGGCACGGACACGGCGGCCATGCCGGCATGTCGATGGCGGCGATGGTCGCCGACATGCGCAACCGCTTCGTGGTCGCGCTCGCGTTTGCGATCCCGATCGCGATCTGGTCGCCGATGGGCAAGAGCATCTTCGGCTCCGTTCCGGGCACGCCGTTCGGGATGCGGGTGGAGATCTGGCAGCTGCTTTTGTCGCTGCCCGTCGTCTTCTACGCGTCACAGATCTTCTTCACCGGCGCCTACCGGGCACTGAAAGGGAAGACGCTCGACATGATGGTGCTCGTCGCCGTGGCCATCGGCACCGGTTGGGTCTACTCCGTCGCGGCCACCTTCTGGATCAACGGCGACGTCTTCTACGAGGCCGCCGCCTTCCTTGCCACCTTCGTACTGC
>DAINOY010000266.1:0-2567 GCA_036743735.1 Chloroflexota bacterium | reverse complement strand
GCGAGGAGGTGCTCATCGTGCCGCCCGAGTCGGAGCCGGCGCGGGTGATGGGCTTCGTCCTCGACGAGATGGTCGAGCAGGGCTACATCACCCAGCAGCAGCGCGACGAGGCCCTGAGCGAGCCGGTGCGGCTGGCGCCGCAGGAGGACGACCGCTACCTCGCGCCGCATTTCGTGTATGCGGTCAGGCGCGCCGCGGCCGAGCTGCTCGGCAGCGAAGATCGGCTCGACCGAGAGGGGTACACGATCACCACGACCCTCGACTACCAGGGCTACCAGGTCTACGCCGAGAAATGGGCGGCGATCGGCTACGACATGAACCGCCTCAGCGACGAGGAGCTCGTCGCGAAGTACGGCGAGCCTGCGCTGGGCTGGATCAAGCAGCTCCAGGGCCGCAACATCAACAACGACGCGCTCGTCAGCATCAACTACCGGACGGGCCAGATCCTGGCCTACGTGGGCAGCGCCGACTTCTACGGCGAGCCGACGCCGGAGCACCAGCCCGCCTTTGACGTCGTGGGCCAGGCCTACCGCCAGTCCGGCTCCGCCTTCAAGCCGATCACGTACGCCACCGGCTTCGAAACCGCCACGATCACCCCCGCCACGATGCTCATGGACGTCGAGGGCGAGATCGTGAACGGCTACTCGGTGCCGAACGCCGACAACAAGGAGCGCGGCCCGGTCCGCGTCCGCGACGCCCTGAAGTACTCCCTGAACATCCCGGTCACGAAGATCCAGCAGCTGATCGGCGGCGATCGGGTGGTGGACCAGGCCGAGCGGATGGGCATCGACTGGGATCCCTCCCAGCAGGCCGATGTCGACAACCCGGTGCCCTCGCTCACGCTCGGGACGATCGGTGTGAAGATGCTCGATCTCGCCGGCGCGTACGGCGCCATCGCCAATGGTGGCCTGTACGCCGAGCCGTACCTCATCGAGACGATCGAGGACCGCAACGGCAACGTCATCTATGACCACGCCAACGACGCCGATGAGCCCGCCCGCGTCCTCACCCCGGAGAGCGCCTATCTCGTCACCGACATCCTGGCCGACAACACCGATCCCGCGGCGAACCCGCTGTGGGGCCCGCGCTTCCAGCTGACGACCGATGCCGGCCGCCGGCCGGCGACGCTGAAGACCGGCACCACGAACGACTTCCGCGATCTCCAGGCCTTCGGCTTCCTGGCGCCCGATGCCGATGCGGCGAACCCCGAGGGCGCGATCATGACCGGCGTCTGGGTCGGCAACAGCGACTTCAGCCCGATCCAGGACGTCTTCGCGGCCGATGGCCCGACGTTCATCTGGCACGACTACATGGCCGAGGTGGCCGCAGCCAACGAGCTGCCGATCCGCGACTTCCCGCGTCCCGAGGGGATCGTCGACGTGGCGGTCGACGCGATGAGCGGCCTCCTGCCCGGCGAGTTCACGCAGTCGACGGTGACCGAGATCTTCGCCTCCTCGAACCAGCCTTCGCGGCAGGACACGACGCACCAGGAGCTGCGCATCGAGCGCGAGAGCGGTCGCATCTGGCAGGAGGGCTGCGGCGACTTCGAGACGGTGGCGCCATCGGGCAGCCCCGATCCCAGCGCCTCGCCGGCGCCGCCGGAGGCGGAGGAGCGCGTCTACCTCAACCTCGGCTCCTGGGAGAACAGCGACGCGCACCCGACCTGGCAGGTCGCGAACGACGCCTGGATCGACGAGTGGCGCGACCGCGAGGACGAGCTGAACGCCAACGTTCGCTCGCCGTTCCCGGGTCCGCTGGATGCGCCGCTCGCGCCGTCCGAGCCATGCACGCCGGGTGAGTTCCCGACCTCGACGCCCACGCCGACGCCGTCTCCGACCCCGTCACCCACCCCAACTCCCTCCCCCACTCCGACGCCAGAGGCAACGCCGACGCCGGTGATCGTCACTCCCGGCCCGACCCCGACGCCCGCGCAGCCGACGCCGACGCCGGCTCCGACGCCGGCGGCGGGCTAGGGCGCGGCTCAGCCGCTGATTCAACTGGATGAATCAACGCGCACCGTTTGCTGCTCGGTTGCGTTGCTTGAACCACCCAGCTGCATCACGGCGCGCGGCTGGCGCCACCCGGGCGCGATCTGAGTCCCCCAGTTGAATCAAGCGGTCCGGTGGGCCGTGGGCTAGAGGAGCGCGACCGTGGCGCCGTCGCCGCCCTCGTCCTTGCGTCCCGGCCGCTGCCCCCGGACTCGTGGGTGCTCCGCGAGGTAGTCCCGCACCGCGCGGCGCAGCGCTCCGGTGCCGATGCCGTGGACGATGACCGCCTCGTCGAGGCCGGCGAGGAGGACGTCGTTGAGGTAGGCGTCGAGGCGCTCGAGCGCGTCCGCCACCCGCTCGCCGTGGAGATCAATCGTGGGTGAGACGCGCTCGGCAGCGCGGCGGCGCATCTCCTCCGCCTCGCGGTCGCGCGCCGTCGGGCCGCTCACCGGCTCGGGGATGACCTCGAGGTCGTCGCCGGGCAGGACGATGCGCGCGCCCTCCGTCTCGAGCGTGGCGCGTCCCGTCTTGCCGCTGATGTCGACGATCCGGCCACGCAGGCCCATCGTGCGGCTCCGC
>DAINOY010000265.1:0-2591 GCA_036743735.1 Chloroflexota bacterium | reverse complement strand
GGCACGGGCCCAGGAGCGAGCCCACATCCTCGAGGGGCTGAAGATCGCCCTCGACAATCTCGACGAGGTGATCGCGACGATCCGCGCGGCGGCCGACGTCGACACCGCGCGCGCCAACCTGATGAGCCGCTTCAGCCTGACCGATGTCCAGGCCAACGCGATTCTCGAGATGCAGCTGCGGCGCCTGGCCGCGCTCGAGCGCAAGAAGATCGAGGACGAGTACGAGGCGATCATCCGGCTCATCGCCGAGCTCGAGGACCTGCTCGCGAATCCGCGGAAGATGCTCGCCGTCATCAAGGGCGAACTCGACGACCTGCGCCGCAAGTACGGCGACGAGCGCAAGACGCGCATCCAGGCCGATGCGAACCGCGAGCTGACCGCCGAGGACCTCGTTGCGGCCGAGGACGTCGTCGTCACGCTCAGCCAGCGCGGCTACATCAAGCGCCAGCCGATCGGCACGTTCCGCAGCCAGCGCCGTGGCGGCCGCGGCAAGCTGGCGATGATCACGCGCGAGGAGGATGCCGTCCGCCACCTCATCGTGGCAAACACGCACGACAACATCCTGTTCTTCACGAACCGTGGGCGCGTCTTCATCACGAAGGTCCACACCCTGCCCGATGCCAGCCGCCAGGCGAAGGGCCTACCGATCATCAACCTGCCCGGGGTGCAGGTGGAGCAGCGCGAGTACGTCAGCGCGATCATCAGCCTGCCGCAGTTCGAGCCGGACCACTACCTGGTCATGGCCACGCGCCAGGGCAAGATCAAGAAGACCTCGCTGGCCGAGTACGCGAAGATCCGCGCCAACGGGCTCATCGCCATCAACCTCGTGGATGGCGACGAGCTGCAGTGGGTCGGGCTGACCGACGGCAACAGCGACATCCTGCTCGCGACGAAGCAGGGCCAGGCGGCGCGCTTCCACGAGTCAGAGGTGCGTCCGCTCGGCCGCGACACGCAGGGCGTGACCGGCATCCGGCTGCGTGGCGACGACGAGGTGGTCGGCATGGTCGTCATCCACGACGATGCCGAGCAGGTGCTGGTCGTGACCGAACAGGGCTTCGGCAAGCGGACCGATGCCGGTGAGTTCCCCGTGAAGCATCGGGCTACCGGTGGGGTCATCGCGAACTCGCTGAACGCCGACACCGGTGGCGTCGCCGCCGTCCGCCGCGTGGGGCGCGACGACGAGGAGGTGATGCTGATCACCGACCAGGGCCAGATCCTGCGCACGGTCGTGGCCGGGATCAACCGTTACCGGCGCTCGTCACGCGGTGTGACGGTGATGAAGCCGCCGGCCGGCGACCGGATCGTGTCGATCACCGTCTTCGTCGATACCCGTCCTCCAGAGCAGGAGCCCGAGCTCGAGCCGGCCAGCTGACCGGGCTCCGCGAACGCACATGATCGACGGCATCTGCCAGCGCTGCGGAGCTCCGCTGCCGCCGGACGCCCGATTCTGCCCGCGCTGCGGGACGCCGGTCGCCTTGCCGACCACCGCCGAGCGACGGATGGTTACCGTCCTCTTCGCGGACCTCGCCGACTCGACGATCCTCACCAGCCGCCTGGACCCCGAGCGCGCGCGCGAGGTGCTCGGCGTGTTCTACGCGGCGGCATCGGAAGAGCTGCGCTCGATGCGCGGCCGTGCCGAGAAGTTCGTGGGTGACGCGGTGATGGCCGTGTGGGGCGCGCAGTCGGCGCGCGAGGACGACGCGCTCCGCGCGGTGCGCGCCGGCGTGCTGATCCGCGACAGGGTCGAGCGGCTCCATGAGACGCTCCACCTCCCCGAGCCGCTGCGCGTGCGGGTAGGGCTGAGCTCCGGATTCGTGGCGGTCGGCGAGGGGCCTGTCGACCAGTTCCTCGTGTCGGGTGCCACGGTGAATCTCGCGGCGCGCCTCCAGGGCGCCGCGCAGCCGGGCGAGGTGCTCGTCTCGACCACGACGCGCCAGCTCACCGAGCTGAGCGTCACGTACGGCGAGCCGCGCGAGATCGAGGCTCGCGGCTTCGACGAGACGATCACCGGCTGGCCGGTCGCGTCGCTCACCGCGCGGTCGACGCGGCGCACGATCCCGCTCGTCGGTCGCCAGGCTGAACTCAATGCGCTGCTCGAGATCGCGCAGCACGTCGCCGCCGAGCGGCGGCCGCATCTCGTGCGGCTGGTGGGCGAGGCCGGGATCGGGAAGTCACGCCTCGTCGAGGAGCTGGTCGCCGCGCTGCCCGAGGAGACGGCCGTGCTGGCCGGTCGTGCCACGGAATTCGCCGAGGACGTCACCTACGCCCCGATCGCCGAGATGATCCGACGCCAGATCGAGGTCAGCGCCGACGCGCCGCCCGAGGAGGTGCGACGCCGGCTCGCTGAGCTGGTCGATGACTGCTGCGATCCGACAGAGCGACAGCAGGTCGCGGCGCGCGTGGGCCTGGTGCTGGGCTTGGGCGTGCATGGCGCGCCCGGCGACAGCGGCGACGAACGCGACAGCAGCGAAGGCCGCTCACGTGCGGCGGAGATCCGCAGCGGCCTCCGGCGGCTGATCAACGGCCTGGCGCAGCGCGGGCCGCTCATCATGATCGTCGACGACGCTCACCGTGCGCGCCCGGAGCTGCTC
>DAINOY010000264.1:0-2607 GCA_036743735.1 Chloroflexota bacterium | reverse complement strand
GGCACCTCGATGGAGCTCGCGGAACCGGCCGAGGCGGCCCACGAGGCGCTGGCGGAGGCCGTAGCCGCCGCACGTGGACGGGCCGAAGCCCTGGCCGCGGCCGCCGGGCTGGCGCTCGGCGAACCGATCCGCATCGAGGAGGAATCGGGCGGCTTCGCACCCATGCCGCGGCTGATGGCGATGGGCAAGGGCGCCGTCGCCGACACGGCGCCGACGGAGGTCGAGGCAGGGGAGGTGGAGATCGCGGCGCGGGTCCGCGTCTGGTTTGCCGTGGGGTGACCACCCGCCACCGGTCCGACGTCTCGCTCATCTTCGCCATCCAGGCCATTCGCGCCGCGCTCTACGGGTTCAGCAGCATCCTCATCGGTGCGTCGCTGGCATCGTCGGGGCTCGATGCCGCCGCCGTCGGCGCCGTATTCACCGCGATCCTGCTCGGCATGGCGATCTCGTCGCTCGCGGTCGGGCGCTGGGGCGAGGCGGTCGGCCGCCGTCGGACGTACATCTCGTTCCTCGCCATCATGGGCGTGGCAGGGACGGTGTTCGCGCTCACCGGCGCGCTGCCGCTCCTCGTGCTGGCGGCGCTCACCGGCACGCTGTCGACCGACCCGAACGAGTCCGGTCCGATCACCAGCGTCGAGCAGGCGATGCTCGCCTCGACGCCGGCCGCGGAGCGCAGCCGCGTCTACGGCCGGTACAACGCGGTGGCCTACCTGGCCGGTGCGGCGGGTGCCCTCGTCGCCGGCGGTCCCGCGGCGCTGCGCGGCGTGCTGCCCGGGCTACCGCCGGACCAGCGCTGGTTGCTGGTCATGCCGATCGGCGCGGCGATCTGCGTCGCCCTCGCGCTGCGCGTCGGCCCGACGGTCGAGGTCGAGACTCCGCGCGAGGGACGCGGCCTGCACCGCTCGCGCACGACCGTCCAGCGGTTGGCAGCGCTCTTCTCGCTCGACGCGTTCGCCGGTGGCTTCATCGTGCAGTCCTTCATCGTCTTCTGGTTCGGACGGCAGTTCGGCGCGGACGCCGCCCTCATGGGCCTCGTCTTCTTCGGCGTCGGCCTGCTTCAGGCGGGCTCGTCCGTGGTGGCGGGCTGGCTCGGCGGACGCATCGGCCTGTTGAACACGATGGTCTTCACGCACCTTCCGTCGAACCTGATCCTGGCCTCGATCCCGCTCGCGCCGACGCTGCCCGTGGCCATCGGCCTCCTCCTGGCGCGGTCCGCGCTGTCGCAGATGGACGTGCCCGCGCGCCAGGCGTACGTGGCCACGCTCGTCGACCCGGCCGAGCGCACGGCGGCGGCCGCCTACACGAATGCGGCCCGGCACGTCGTGCGGCCTGCGGGACCGGCGCTGGCATCGGTCTCGATGAGCATGGCCGCGGGCCTGCCGTTCCTCGTCGCCGGGGGCCTGAAGGCGATCTACGACCTGGCGCTCTATGTCACGTTCCGACGGGTGCGCCTGGGCGACGAGTGAGGGCCCTCAGCGCGCATCCGATTCCGCGCGCAGCGGAATCACGTCGACCACGGCACCGTTGTTCTGCTCGAGCGTCGGCCATCCACGCGCGATCTCCAGGGCCGCCTCGAGGCTCTCGGTACGCAGCAGGATGACGCCCCCGAGCGCCTCCTTCGTCTCCGCGAACGGTCCGTCGTGAACGGTCAGCTGCTGGTTGTCGGCGATCCTGCCCCATCGGCGCGGCCAGGCCAGCTCGTGCCCGCCGGTGATCGACTCGCGGTTGCGTGCGAACCACGCCTCGTGGTCACCGATGAAGGCGGCGCGCGCCTCCTCGGTCATCGCTTCCCAGGCTTCTGCGCCCTGCGGGCTGACATAGGTGAGCATCGCGAAGTCCACAGCGTTCCTCCTTTGCCCGGTCGACGAGCGGACCAGCTCAGCTTCGACATTCGTTGGTCGTCGAATTCGGCGAGCCCGTTCGTCGATGATGCACCACGCATCCATGAAGGAGGCAGCGACCTTGCGCTACATGCTGATGGTGTACGAGGACGAGTCGAGCTGGGAGGCACTCTCGGCGCAGGAGCGGGCGGCATCGGTGGACAGGCACCGGGCCTTTGCGCAGGAGCTGCGGCGACAGGGCCGCTTCGTGGCCGGCGAGGGCCTCCAGCCGACGACGGCCGCCACGACCGTCCGCCATCGCGGGCAGGAGCTGGTGGTGACCGATGGGCCGTTCGCCGAGACGAAGGAGCAGCTGGGCGGCTTCTACCTCATCGAGGCGCCGGACCTCGACCAGGCGATCGCGGACGCGGCGGCGATCTCGAGCCGGTTCGAGGAGCTGATCGAGATCCGGCCCGTCATCGGCGCCGCCGAGCCTTGACCGATCCGCGCGCCGCGCTGGACCGCGCCTTCCGCGACGATTACGGGCTGCTCGTCGCGTCGCTGGCCAAGGCAGTCGGCGACATCGACCTGGCGGAGGAGGCACTGGCCGATGCGGCCGCCACCGCGCTCGCGACGTGGACGCCGGCCACGGTTCCTGACCGGCCGGCCGCGTGGCTGCACACGGTCGCGCGCCGCAGGGCGATCGACCGGTTGCGCCGGCAGCGCGTGCTCGGCTCCAAGCTCCGTCAGCTCGCCGAGCAACGGACGCCGGCGGCGATGACGGACG
>DAINOY010000263.1:0-2674 GCA_036743735.1 Chloroflexota bacterium | reverse complement strand
GCTTCGAGGCACCGCTCTCGCGTGGCGAAGGCCCGCTCCTCGACGAGACGGAGCGTAGCCACATGCGCGACGTGAGCCGGCTCGTGCGCCTCCTCCTGGTCATCGATCTCGTGGCGCTCCTCGTGGCCCTCGCGACCGGGTGGATCCTGCGCGGCGAGGCATCGCGCATCGGTCGGGCGTTGCTCGGGGGTGCGGCGATCGTGGGGGGCGCGGCAGTGGTCATCGGTCTGGCCTTCGCGTTCGCCTTCGAGCCGACCTTCCTGGCCTTCCATGCCGTCTTCTTCCCGCCCGATACGTACCTCTTCCCGCCGGACTCGCAACTGATCAGGCTCTTCCCCGAGCCGTTCTGGTACGAGGCGGCCCTGGCCGCCGGGATCGCGATCGTGGTCAGCGCCACGCTCGTCTCGCTGGCCGGTTGGCGGATGCTGCGCCGGGCAGGCTGAGCGGTCGCCGGGCGGGCAACGGCTACACTGCGGCTCCCATGGGCGCATCGTTTCGGCTCGGCCGTCTCTTCGGCGTCGAGATCGGCATTCACGCCAGCTGGCTGATCATCGCCTTCTTCGTCACCTACTCGCTGGCCGTCTTCCAGCTGCCTGAAATCGCCCGCGACTGGAGCCCGCTCGAGTACTGGGTCGTCGCGGCGGTCATCGCCGCGCTCTTCTTCGCCTCGGTCGTCGCGCATGAGCTGTCGCACGCGCTCGTGGCGCGGCGCTACGGGCTCACCGTGCAGAGCATCACGCTCTTCATCCTCGGCGGCGCGGCGGAGTTGAAGGAGGAGCCGAGGCAGGCGCGCCACGAGGCGGCGATCGCGGCGGCGGGGCCGGTCACGAGCCTGATCATCGGCGGGCTGATGGCGGGCGTCGACCTGGCGGTGCCGATCGAGCACGTCAGCATCGCTGCCGGCTGGCTGGCCATCATCAACATCGCCCTTGGCCTCTTCAACCTGCTTCCCGGCTTCCCGATGGACGGCGGTCGCATCCTGCGCGCGCTCGTCTGGCGCATGGGCGGTGACCGGGATCGGGCGACGCGCACCGCGGCAACGGTCGGCCGCTTCTTCGGCTACGCCTTCATCGCGCTGGGTGTCTACGTCGTCTTCCAGCGCGGGCTTGGCGGCATCTGGCTGGCGCTGATCGGGTGGTTCCTGACCACGGCGGCCGACGGCTCGCTGTCCCAGCTGCGCGTCGAGCGAGCGCTGGCAGGGGTACGCGTACGGGACATCATGGATGCGGACCCGCCCTCCGTATCACCGAACGACCTCGTCTCGGAGCTCGTGAGCGAGCGGCTGCTGAAAGGCGACGACCGCTCGTTCCTCGTGCGTTACGACGACGGTGGCCTCGCCGGGCTGGTCACGCTGAGCGACGTGCGGCGACTGCCCCGCGAGCAGTGGGAGCTGGCGCGCGTGACCGACATCATGACCCGGCGCGCGAACCTCGCCACGGTGGCGCCCGAGGACGAGGCCGGCCGGGCGCTGGAGCTGCTCCAGGAACGGGAGATCGGGCAGCTGCCGGTCATCGTCGAGGAGCACCGTCCGGTCGGGATGCTGACACGCAGCGGCCTGCTGCGCGCCATCGACACGCGACGGCGGCTGGGCTTCTAGTTCCGATGCTCAGCGTCGACGAGGCCCGCGACCGGATCGTGAGCGTTGCCGTCCTCAGCGGCGAGGAAGAGCTCCCCCTGGACCGATGTCTCGGCCGCGTGGCTGCAGGCCCGATTCGCGCCGAGGTCGACGTCCCGCCCTTCGACAACTCGGCGATGGACGGCTTCGCCCTCCGCGCCGCGGACGCTCCCGGACCGTTGCCCCTTGCCGGCGAGGTGGCTGCGGGGGCGGGTGAGCTGCCTGCGCTGGCGCCGGGCGGCGCGCTCCGGATCATGACCGGCGCACCGATCCCGCCCGGCGCCGACACCGTCGTGCCGCTGGAGGAGGCTGAGGAGCGCGATGGGCAGGTCCGCGTCCCGGAAGGCCCGGTGCTCGGCGCGCACCTGCGCGCGCGCGGCCACGACACGCGCCGCGGCGACATCGTCACCCTCACCGGACCGATGACGCCGGCCGATATCGCCGTCCTCGCCTCGATCGGCCTTGGCAGCGTCAGCGTGCGCCGCCGCCCCGTCGTGGCGATCCTGTCGACCGGCGACGAGCTGCGTCCCGCGGGGTCCACCCTGCGACCCGGCACGATCCACGACGCGAACGGGCCCGCACTCGCGGCCGCGGTGCGCGAGGCGGGCGGCGAGCCGCTCGTCCTGGCGTCGGTCGGGGACGACGCCAGCGCCACGGCCACGGCACTTGCCGATGCCGCGCGTGCCGCCCAGCTCGTCCTGACGAGCGGCGGCGTCAGCGTCGGGCAGCGCGACCACGTCCGCGACACGATCGAGCGCCTCGGGGCGCTCGACCTGTGGCGGATTCGCGTGCAGCCGGGCAAGCCGCTCGCCTTCGGGTCCATCGGTAGCACGCCCGTCATCGGCCTTCCTGGCAACCCGGTGAGCGCGCTCGTCACCTTCGAGCTCTTTGCCAGGCCACTGATCCGCGCCATGGTCGGCCTCCGTGGCGACGGCCGGTTGCGCGTACGGGCCGAGGCGACCGAGCGCATCCCGAAGGATCCCGAGCGTCGTGCCTACCTGCGCGTGCGCCTGGCGCAGGAGGGCGGGCGGCTGACCGCCGCGTCCGCCGGCGGGCAGG
>DAINOY010000262.1:0-2689 GCA_036743735.1 Chloroflexota bacterium | reverse complement strand
GGGAGAGCACGGGGCGCGCGTCCCGGTCTCGGGCACGAAAGGGCTCCACGGCCACGCGTTGGGAGCCACCGGCGCGATCGAGGCCGCGATCACGCTGCTCGGCCTGGCCCGCGGCGTCCTCCCGGGGACCTGCAACCTGCACTAGCTCGATCCGGCCGTGGGCCTCAACGTCCTGCGCGACCCGATGCGCGCGACGCCAGACGCGGCGCTCTCGACCTCGTTCGGCTTCGGCGGGATGAACGCCGCGCTCGTCCTGGGCCGCGCGGAGGACTGAGCCCCAGCTAGGGCCGGGGCGTGCGGTCCGCGCCGCCGGGCTCGTCGAGGTCCTTTTCGGCCGCCTCTGGCGGTTCGTCGAGCCCACCGCCACTGTCGTGCGGCCGCTCGATGTCGTCGATCGGCATCGTGTCGGGCGTCTGCTCGTCGACCTCGCCGGGGTGCGGGTCCATCGGAATGCGGAACGCGTCGTTGATGCCCATGACGGCTCTCCTTGTGCGTGTCGGTGGGGATCAGCTGCCGCTGGCGAGGGCCCAGCTGAGCGCGGTGTCGAAGGCGTCGGCGCCTGCAGCCTTGTCCACGATCCGGGTGCACGGGTCGTCGCGCACGGCCGACGGCAGCGCGTCGTCGGGCGAGCCGGTCCAGTAGATCACCGGCAGGGCCGGGAACCGGTGCCGCGTGGCGAGGAACAGCGCGGCGCTCAGCTCGCGCTCGAGGCGCCAGTCGAGCACGATGGCGCGTGGCAGGCCACCCGCGCGGAAGGCGCGCAGGAATGGCAGCGCGGAGCGGAACAGCTCAGGTTGCGCCCCGCACGCCACGCACAGGTCGGCGGCCAGCTCCGCGGCCGCCGGCTCGTCCTCCACGATCCAGACCGATGGCAGGCCCGCAGCCTCGGCTGCGCCATCGCCGAGCGCGTCGGCGGCCTCGGGCTCGATGAATTCGAAGCGGCTCATCGGCGCGCGCAGGTGCACAGAGCGTGCCGGACGCGCCGCAGAGCGACCTTCGACGTCGCGCGGTAGGATCGGGCCACCATGACATCCATCAGCCGCCGGCCCACGGTGGGCGTCGACATCGGCGGCGTCCAGATCGGCTCGGACCACCCAGTCGTGGTCCAGTCGATGACGAACACCGATACCGCGGACCCCGACGCGACCGCCATCCAGGTTGCACAGCTCGCCCACGCGGGCTCGGAGCTCGTGCGGATCACGGTCAACAACGACGAGGCGGCGCAGGCGGTCCCCATCATCCGTGCCAAGCTGGACGCCCTTGGCGTCGGCGTGCCCCTCATCGGCGACTTCCACTACAACGGGCACCTGCTCCTGACGAAGTATCCGGAGGCAGCGGCGGCGCTGGCGAAGTACCGCATCAATCCCGGCAACGTGGGCGCCAGGCACCGCGACGCGAACTTCGTGCGGATCATCGAGGTCGCCATCGAGCACGCCAAACCGGTGCGCATCGGCGTGAACTGGGGTTCGCTCGATCAGCAGCTCCTCACCGAGATGATGGATGCGAACGCCGCCTCGGCCGAGCCGCTCGACAGCCGCGAGGTGATGATCGAGGCGATGATCGAGTCGGCGCTGCGATCGGCGCGGCTCGCCGAGGAGACCGGGCTGGGCCACGACCGGATCATCCTGTCGGCCAAGGTGTCGGGGGTCCAGGACCTGGTCGAGGTCTACACCCGCCTCGCGGACCGCTGCGACTACCCGCTGCACCTGGGGCTGACCGAGGCCGGGATGGGGGCCAAGGGGATCATCACCTCGACCGCGGGCCTCGCGATCCTGCTCCAGCGCGGCATCGGCGACACGATCCGCGTCAGCCTCACGCCGGAGCCCGGCGGCGACCGGACCCAGGAGGTCCAGGTGGCGCAGCAGGTGCTGCAGTCGATGGGCCTGCGCAGCTTCCTGCCGCAGGTCTCCGCGTGCCCGGGCTGCGGCCGGACGACGAGCACGTTCTTCCAGGAGATGGCGCGCGACATCCAGTCGTATCTCGTGGCCCAGATGCCGCGCTGGCGCGAGACGCATCCGGGCGTCGAGGAGCTCCGAGTCGCCGTCATGGGCTGCGTCGTGAACGGCCCGGGCGAGTCGAAGCACGCCGATATCGGGATCAGCCTGCCCGGCACGTTCGAGGAGCCGGTCGCCCCGGTCTTCGTGGACGGCGAGAAGAGCGAGACGCTGCGCGGCGACGACATCGTGCCGCGCTTCCTCGCCATCCTCGAGGACTACGTCGCGCGCCGCTACCCGGCGCCGGGGGCGCTCAGCCCGGCAGCGTCGGGCAGATGAAGGTCTGGCCCGGCGGCGAGATCTGACGTCCCGGCTTCGGATCCTTCGCGGTCACCGTCCCATCGGTGTTGATCGTCAGCTCCAGGACCGTGTCGCCGGCGCCACCGTTCGGCAGCCCGTTCGGCAGCGTCGCGGAGTCGAAGGCGACGTTGCCGTTGATCGTGACCGTGAACGGGTCGGCCAGCGGATAGTCGGAGAGGAGCGAGTCGCAGGACTCGGCGCTGGCCTCCGGCGCAGCCTCGGCTCCGGTGTAGACCACGGTGGCGGGATCGGCCGTCTTGTTGATGACGAGCAGGTGAAGCGTCGCGCCGGTCTCGCCGCCGCCGCCTCCTCCTCCGCCACCCCCGCCTCCACAGGCGGCCAGCACCACGGCCAGCAGCGCGAGCGACAGGCTCGACACCAGTCGTCGCGGCGAC
>DAINOY010000261.1:0-2691 GCA_036743735.1 Chloroflexota bacterium | reverse complement strand
ACTGGAGGCCATCATCGGTGGCGATGACGATCTCGCCGTCGAGCACGAAGCGCGCGTCGGGGCCGCCCAGGTTCAGCAGCGGCGCCTCGAGCTCGGGGAAGTATCGGTTCAGTGGCTTGAGGTCGCGGGACTGGATGTAGAGATCGGGTCCGTCGCGGAAGACGAGCGCCCGAAAGCCGTCCCATTTCGGCTCGTAGCGCCAGCCGTCGCCGGTCGGAATCGCCGGTTGCGGCTTGGCGAGCATCGGCGGAATCGGCGGCTCGATCGGATAGGCCATGGACCGATGATAGGGCGCCTCGCGTGGCATGATCGGGGCATGAGCCCCCTGCGCCGATGGGCGCCGATCGCCCTCGGCGTGCTGCTCGTGGCCGTGGCGGCCGTCGGCTACGCGCAGCTTGCACCGGGGATCGCGAACCCGCGGGCCAACCTGCGGGGCACGGTTCGCCAGCCGCCGGCCGGCGAAACGCTGGCCGCGTTTCTCGACGACGGACGGCCGGTCTTCGTGGTGCACGACGAGAGCGGGGCGCTCGCCGTTCTCGACGCCCAGAGCAGCCATGTGCCGTCGGGCATCGGCCAGCTGCTCGCGTGGTGCTCGGTCGACCGGCATTTCGAGGACCGCTTCGGCGGCTCGACGTTCGCGCCCAGCGGCGCCCGGATCGACGGTCCCGCGCCAACCGGTCTGCGCGCCTACGGCCTGCAGTCGCTGCCCGAGCGGACCGATCTCATCGGGGTCACGAGCGCGACCTTCGCGGTCGACCAGCCCGGACCGCCCGGGCCGCCCACCGGTGCCGGGTGCAGCGGCCCGTGGCTCGTCCACCAGCCGGACCCCGACGAGATCTTCGATCCGTCGGTGGCGGTCGACCAGGAGCCGGCCGGCTGGATCTGGCTCGAGGGCCGCATGGCGCAGGTCGGCGACCAGGTCGTGCTGTGCGACGCGAGCGCCGTGGACTGCGCGACGTTTGCGGCGCTGCCCGGCATCGCACCTGCGTACCTGGATGCGGTTCCTGCTCCCGGGCAGGGACGCTGGATCGGTCGCGTGCGGGACCGCGCGATCGAGGGCGTCATCAGGGTCCCGACACTCGAGGAGGTCCAATGAGCATCGCTATCCAGTTTCTCGGTGCCGTGGGAACCGTCACCGGGTCGCAGTTCCTCGTCACCGTCGGCGACCGCCGCGTGCTGGTGGACTGCGGCATGTTCCAGGGATCGCCGGAGGAGGTGTCGAGGAACCGCGTGCCCTTCGCGTTCGACCCCGGGAAGCTGGATGCGCTGCTGCTGACCCATGCCCATCTCGATCATTGCGGCCGCATCCCGGCGCTCGTGAAGGCGGGCTACCGCGGGCCGGTGCACGCCACGCAGGCGACGCTCGACATCGCGGAGATCGTGTGGCTCGACGCGGCGAAGCTCCAGCAGGAGGCCGCCGAGCGCTACCGCCGCAAGCATCCCGACGAAGCGGCCGCCGAGGAGGGAGCCGGCACCGAGGAGGCGGCGGTCGAGGAGACCGACGAGGATCTGCCGAAGCGCCTCCGCGAGGCGAAGCCGGAAGGCCGGACCATGACCCGCGAGCCGCTCTACGTCGAGAGCGACGTGGAGCAGACGATGCGCCAGGTCAAGGCCGCGCGCTACGACACCGAGCTCAACGTCACCGACGGTGTGACGGCGATCTTCCACGACGCCGGGCACATCATCGGTTCGGCGATCATCGAGCTGCGCCTGACCGATGGTGACCGCACCACGACGGTCGTCTTCTCCGGCGACCTCGGCCGCGATACGTCGCCGATCCTGCGCGATCCCACTCGCCTCTCGCACGCCGACTACGTCCTCGTCGAGTCGACCTACGGCGATCGCGAGCACGCACCGCAGGAGGAGGCGGTGAACGAGCTCGTGAGCGCCATCGGCGAGGTGGCGAACGATCGCGGGGTGCTGCTCGTGCCGGCCTTCGCCATCGGGCGAACGCAGGAGCTCATCTGGGTGCTGGACTATCTCGTCCGCGAGGGGCGCATCCCGCGCCTGCCGCTCTTCCTGGATTCGCCGATGGCGTCGCGCGCCACGAAGGTCTATCTCGACCACCCCGAGACCTACGACGAGGAGACCTCGAAGCTGCTGCACTCCGGTGAGTCGCCGCTCGAGTACCCCGGCCAGGAGTTCACCGATTCGGTCGAGCAGTCGAAGGCGATCCGCACGAAGCCGCGGCCGATCATCGTCGTCGCCGCCTCGGGGATGCTCACCGGCGGCCGGATCATGCATCACCTCAAGGATTTCCTGCCCGATCCCAACTGCACCCTGCTGTTCATCGGCTACCAGGGCGAGGGAACGCTGGGGCGGCACCTGCAGACCGGCGGGAAGACGGCACGCATCGATCACCAGGAGTGGGACGTGCGCTGTCGGGTAAAGACGATCAGCGGCTTCTCCGCGCACGCCGACGAGCACGAGCTGGCCCGATGGCTCGGCGCCTTCGGCTCCGAGCGCGGCGGCAACGGCACGCCGCGGCGCGTCTTCGTCGTCCACGGCGATCCCGACTCTGCGGAGGCCTTCGCGACGCGGATCCGCGATGAGCTTCACATGGACCCGTACCTGCCGCAGTGGAAGGAGCAGGTCACGCTCGACTGACCGGCGACCCGGGCCGCCGGCGCGCTGACCAGCCCTTGATCAACACGGCGTTCGGGGCTGCCCGCTGATCAGCCCTTGATCAAC
>DAINOY010000260.1:0-2702 GCA_036743735.1 Chloroflexota bacterium | reverse complement strand
CGGCTTCGGCGAGGTTCGCGCGCAGCTGCGCCTTTTCCGCGGCCGCGAGCGGCGCCGTGGCGCCGACCATCCCCAGTGACAGCGGCAGCAGGTGCAGCCGGCTCCGGTCGGTTCGGATATTGCCTATTACGCCGATCCGTTGGCGGAGTGCCTTTTTCTCGCGCTGCAGCGTGAGGAGGAAGACGAAGCCGGCGAGCAGCACGAGCCCGAGCAGCAGGGCGGGAAGGACCGAGCCTGCCACGACGATCTGCGAGGTGAAGAAGGCAAGATCCGCCGCCGTCGGGAGCGGCACGACCGAGCCGATGAAGAGCAGCGCCCCGCCGTACGCAAGCCAGGCCAGTGCGCCGGCGATCCACAGCTCGGCGCGATCACTCACGATGCGCCCCGCGTCGCGGGCGTGCCGCAGCCAGCTCGACATCGCTCGTCGTCCGCCGTGCCGAGGCTCAGCCGTCGTCGAGGCCCAGGGCACGGTACGTCGCGCCGATCCCGGCCAGGTGGTGCTCGAGGTCCATGGCGCGATCGATCTCCTCGCCGCTCAGCCACTCGGACACGGCGGGATCGGCATGGAGCGCGTCGCGGAACGAGGTCGAGCCGCTCCAGGCATGCTTCGCAGCCCCCTGCACGAGCCGGTACGCGGCCTGCCGATCGGCGCCCTTGGCGACCATGGCCAGGAGCAGCGCCTCGGAGTACACCATCCCGCCCAGCTCGTCGAGATTCGCCCGCATCCGCTCGGGGTCGACCTCGAGCCCGTCGAGGATGTCGCCCAGGGTCCGGGTCGCGTAGGCAGCGACGCCCAGCGCTCGCTCGAACACGAAGCGCTCGGCCGAGCTGTGGCTGATGTCGCGCTCGTGCCACAGCGCCATGTTCTCGAGGCCCACCAGCGCGTCCGCGCGCAGGAGCCTCGCCATCCCGGTCACCCGCTCGGCCAGGATCGGGTTGCGCTTGTGCGGCATCGCGCTGCTGCCCTGCTGCCCCGAGCCGAACGGCTCGAACGCCTCGCCGACCTCGGTGCGCTGGAGGTGCCGGATCTCGGTCGCGATGCGCTCCAGCGTCCCGCCCAGGATCGCGAGCGCGGTGAGCAGCTCCGCATGCCGGTCGCGGCTGACGACCTGCGTCGGTGCCGGGTCCGGCGTCAGCCCCAACCCGTCGAGGACGTGCCGCTCGACCTCGATGCTGACGTTGGCGTGCGTGCCGACCGCCCCGGAGATCGTGCCGGCGCTGATCCCCTCTCTCGCGCGCGCCAGCCGCCCGACGTCCCGCCCCAGCTCGGCGTACCAGCCGGCGACCTTGAAGCCGAAGGTGATCGGCTCGGCGTGGATGCCGTGGCTGCGGCCGACCATCGGGCTGGACCGATACTGGATCGCCAGTCGCTGCACGACATTCGCCAGCCGCGACAGCTCCGCCTCGACGACCTGCATCGCGTCGCGGAGCACGACGGCGGTCGCGGTGTCGAGCACGTCGGAGCTCGTCAGCCCGAAGTGCAGCCAACGTCCCTCGGGCCCCAGCCGCTCCGTCACGCTGCGCAGGAAGGCGATGACGTCGTGCTGGGACTCACGCTCGATCTCCCGCGCTCGGGCCGGATCGACCTCCTGCGCCGCGTTCCGGATCCGCGTCCAGTCGTCCTCCGGCACGACGCCCGCCATGTGCAGCGCCTCGACCACCAGCAGCTCGATCCGCAGCCACAGCTCGAGCTTGCGGCGCTCCCCGAAGATCTCGCGCAGCTCGGGCAGCGCGTAGCGATCGATCACCCGGCCAGTCTATGGCCTGCGCGAGGGAGTGTCCGAGCGCCGGCCGCCCCCGGCCGCGTGGCGCTCCTTCGTTCGCCCCGCGCTTCGAGCGCGGAGAGCAGCGCCAGCCCCGTGCTGGCGAGAGTTGTCGTCATCTGTCCGTCTCGGCGACGTTACGGGCGCTGAGGCGCCGAGTTGTCGTCATCTGTCCGGTCTGGCGACGTTAGGCAGCGATCAGCGCCGATCAGGCCGCCGAATCTCGCTCGGTCAAGCGTGGCGGCGACGCGTTTCGCCTCATTGGCGCCCCCTCAGCCTTGCCTAGCGTCGCCAGAACGGACAGATGCCAACTTGCCGTCCAAGCACGCCCGCGCCCCAATTCGAGCGCGGAGGGCGTTCTCCGTGCGACGGTATTGACCGGAACAACGCCGAGCGCGGTTGGCTAGGCGCCGTCCTCCCGACCGCGGTTTTGGTCACGTGGTGACCACGCCACCACACGTCCGCCACGGCCCTCAGACGCGCGGATCGACGCCCAGCTCCGCCTTCTGTGCCTGCTCCTCGCGGAACGCGGCCACGGCCGCCGCGACTTCCGGGTGCCCCAGGGCCAGGATCCGCGCGGCCAGATGCGCCGCGTTCTTCGCCCCGGGACTGCCGATCGCCACGCTCGCGACCGGCACGCCGGGCGGCATCTGCACGATCGCGTAGAGCGCGTCGGCGCCACCCAGCGCTCCGCCGTCGAGCGGGACGCCGATCACCGGCCTGGCGGTCAGCGAGGCGAGCACCCCGGGCAGGTGCGCCGCGAGCCCGGCCGCCCCGATGAAGAGCTCCACCCCGCGCGCCTCGGCCGCCGGCACGTACTCGTGCAGCGCCGCCGGCTGGCGATGCGCGCTGATCACGCTCGCCTCCCAGCGGATCCCATACGAGTCCAGGACGTCGAAGCAGCCTTTCAGCGCTGGAAGGTCAGATCGTGAGCCGCAC
>DAINOY010000259.1:0-2703 GCA_036743735.1 Chloroflexota bacterium | reverse complement strand
TTGACCGCGCGCGTTCTTCATGCCGCGTCCTGCATCGACGGCATCTTTCTCGTTACGAAACTTGACGAGCATCTCCCCCGGCACAAATTCGCCTTCGGCCGCCTCGTTTGAAACGGTCGTCATCGTGCCGTCGGTGAAGGCGGTCGCCAGGGCACCCTCGATGCCGCCCGCGACATAGTCGTTGTTGAGCAGCTCGGTCATGGTCGCGATGGCGTCCTTGACCGACTGATCGGTCCAGTCGCCGTCCTGGCTGAAGAGCGTGTCGTACGCGTCCTCGCCAGCCTGGCGCAGGTAGATGCTCTCGAACCAGTCGGTCAGCGTCCACCCATCACCGGCGCCCAGGGCCCACGGGGTGAAGCCGTCGCCCTTGATCTGCTCGGTCAGCGCAACGAGCGCGTCCCAATCAGCGGCGGTCTCCCAGCCGTTCGCGCTGAAGCGGCTCGGGTCGTACCAGATCGTGGACTTGCTGTTGAGCTTGACCATGATCGCGTAGGGCACGTCATCGACGGTTCCGACGCTGACGCCCATGTCCGAGAGGTTGGGCGCGTAGGCGTCGGCCAGCGCGCCGGTGTCGATGCCGAGATCCTCGAGCGGGATCAGCGTGTCATCCTTCGCAAAGCTGCGCAGGAAGCCGATGCCCGGGATGATCGCCACGTCAGGCGGGTCTCCCTGCTCGATGCGGTTCGACAGGACGGTCGAGTACTGGTCGCGGACCGAGGTGTACTCGACGTCGATGCCGGTCTTCTCGGTGAACGCGTCGAGCACCGCCTGGAAGGCCTCCGCCTCGGCGCCGCCCCACAGCGAGGTGACCTCGATCGAGCCGCCGCCGCTGGGAGCGCCGCTCCCGCCCGGTGCCGCGCTCGATCCGCCACCGTCACCGCCGCCCTCGCTGGGCGTGGTGCTGGCCGGGCAGGCCGTCAGGACCAGGGCCAGCACCGCCAGCGGTGCGAACAACCTGAATCGATGGATCATTGGACTCCTCTCCATCCAGTCCGCGCCGGCCGACCCGCGGCCGAGCCCGGTTGTCGATGTGACGCCTCACCCGTGGGAGGGCGCCGATGCCACGTACGCGGCGACGTGCTGCACCCCTGGGCCGCGGCGGATGCCACGATCCAGCAGCGTCGTCAGCCGACGAGGCTCTTCTCGCTCTCGGGGTCGAAGAGGTGCAGCTTCTCCAACGGAATGGCGAAGTCCACCTGCTCGCCCACCGAGACCTTCTTGTCGGAGCTGATGAGGGCCACGATCTCGTTGCCCTCGGATTGGGCGTGGATCAGCTCCTCGTTGCCGAGGTACTCGACAACGTCGACCTTGGCCGGGATCTGGACGGCGCCGTCACCCTGGCCGTTGGCGAGCTCGAGGTGCTCGGGGCGGAAGCCGATGAGCAGGTTCGAGCCCTTGGGCCGCTCTCCGGCGACCCGGGCATGATCCCCCTTCAGATCGAGGCGTGCGTTTCCGAGGTAGAGCTCATCTCCATCGCCCGAGCGCGTCGTCGCGAAATTCATCGAAGGGGAACCGATGAAGCCCGCCACGAAGACGTTGGCGGGATGGTCGTACAGATCCTGCGGCGAGCCGACCTGCTGCAGGAGCCCGTCGCGCATCACGCAGATGCGGTCGCCCATGGTCATGGCTTCGACCTGGTCGTGGGTGACGTAGATCGTGGTGGTGCCGAGGCGCTGGTGCAGGCGCGCGATCTCGGCACGGGTCTGGACCCGAAGCTTGGCGTCGAGGTTGGAGAGTGGCTCGTCCATGAGGAACACCGACGGCTCGCGCACGATCGCGCGCCCGAGCGCGACGCGCTGGCGCTGGCCGCCGGAGAGCGCCTTGGGCTTGCGGTCGAGCAGCTTCTCGAGGCCCAGGATCCTGGCCGCCTCGTCGACCCGGCGCTTGATCTCTTCCTTCTTCGTCTTGCGCAGCTTCAGGCCGAACGCCAGGTTGTCGAAGACGGTCATGTGCGGATAGAGGGCATAGCTCTGGAAGACCATCGCGATGTCGCGGTCCTTCGGCGCGACGTCGTTGACGACCCGATCGCCGATCAGGAGGCGTCCCTCGCTGATCTCCTCGAGGCCGGCGACGCAGCGCAGCGCGGTCGTCTTGCCGCAGCCAGACGGGCCGACCAGGACCAGGAATTCGCCGTCCTGGATCTCGAGGTTCAGGTCGTTGACGGCGATGACGTCGTCGCCGTACCGCTTGTAGAGGTGGTCGAACGTGACGGTCGCCATGTGCCTCCCTTTCCTCGCGTCTGCGCCGTTGGACCGCTGTCTGCACCGAGGCGGCCCGATCGTGGCCTGGGTCAGGAATTGGCATGATAGTACGCAGAGGCCAGCGTGCCACCCCCTTAGAGCAAAGTTGATGCCGATCCTTTCGAGCCTGTCGCGGGCCGCCGTCCGCCTGGGCCTGCCCTTCCTCCTTGCCGTCGCCTTCGGCGGACGAATCCGCAGCGCGTGGCACAACCGACCGGCCGCCAGGCGCGCCGCCCGCCGCCGCACGACGCTCCCATCCCTGTACGACGCGCACCCCGACGCCTCGACCGCGACGCCCCGGCCGCGTGGCCTGCAGCCGGTGCCGCTCGAGCAGATCGTCGGCACGGCTCGGCATCCGTCGCAGAACACCGGCGATTTCCTGCCGCTGCCGCAGCTTCGTGGCGAGAACTGGCGCGGACGGTGGCAGCGCATCTGGCGCGCCACGAACCGCCTCGAGCTGCTG
>DAINOY010000258.1:0-2717 GCA_036743735.1 Chloroflexota bacterium | reverse complement strand
CCGCCGGGGTGACGGAGCGCGTTCGCCTGGGGACCTCGATCCTGATCCTGCCGCTGCGCAATCCGGTGCTGCTCGCCAAGGAGCTCGCCACGCTCCAGTTCCTGTCGAACAACCGCGTGATCCTGGGGGCGGGCGTGGGCTGGTATCCGCCCGAGTACGAGGCGGTCGGCGTCCACAAGAACGAACGTGGCAAGCGGACCGACGAGATCCTCGACATCATCCTGCCGCTGCTCGAGGGCGAGCGGGTCACGTACCACGGCAATTACTACAGCATCGACGACGTGCTCATCGAGCCGAAGGCCTCGGAGCGCCCGGCGGTCTGGATCGGCGGTGGGTCGCAGCTGGCCGATGCCAGCTCACCGGACCTCCCGCGCTTCGTGGAGTCGGTGAAGGAGCGTGTCCTGCGCTCCGACGGCTGGATCCCGCGCCCGACCTGCCCGCCCGACGACATGGCACGCGACTGGGCCGAGCTCCAGGAGTTCATGCGTGCCCGCGGCCGCGATCCGAAGTCGCTCATGGTGGCGCACGAGAACTTCATGCACTTCGTGGATACGAGCGACCCGCAGCGCGCGCGGCGTGAGCAGCACGAGGCCTTCCTGAAGGTCATGAGCTCCGAGCGCGGCGACCGCTACCTCGAGTCGGTCTACCTGTTCGGTACTCCTGACGAGATCGTCGCCTCGCTCCAGGCCCGGGTCGATGCGGGCGTCGAGTACTTCATGCTCCACACCATGACCCCCGATCTCGACCAGCTCGACATGTGGGCGTCGCAGATCATCCCGAACGTCCGGTTCCCGGCGGACGCCGGTCCGGTGCGGCGGGAGCTGATGGAACTCACCGCGTGAGCCGTCGCGTCGCGCTCATCGGCAAGCCGCTGCGCCGGCGCCACTCGCAGGTGATGCACGACGCGGCCTTCGCCGCGGCCGGCATCGACGCGCGCTACGAGCTGCGCGAGGTCGATCCGGACGAGCTTCCCGGGTTCGCCGCCGAGACCCGGGGAGCCGGCTGGTACGGGTTCCAGGTCACGGCGCCCTACAAGGTGGCGGTCATGCCGCTCCTCGACGAGGTAGAGCCCGATGCCCGCGCGATCGGCGCTGTCAACAGCGTCGCGACCGCCGGTGGCCGCCACGCGGGCTTCAACACCGATGCGCCCGGCTTCCGCCGGGCCGTCGAGGGGCTGCTCGGCGGGTCGCTTCGCGGTGTCGACGCGGTGGTGCTCGGTGCCGGTGGCGTGGCCCACGCCATCGCCTACGCGCTGCTCGACGCCGGAGCGAGCCGGATCGTCGTCGCCAACCGTGACCCGGCCCGTGCAGCCGACCTCGCGACGCACTTCGCCGACGAGCGGCTGAGCGCCACGGCGCTCTCCGAGGTCGGCTCGCAGCTCGCGGCTGCCGATCTCGTCGTGAACGCCACGACGGTCGGCATGCTGAGCGCCGGGACGCCCGTCCCCGTCGAACAGCTCGGGTCATCGACGGCGATCTTCGACTGCGTGTACGTGCCGTCGGAGACGCCGTTCGTGGCGGAGGCACGGGCGCGCGGGCTGCGCGCCGCGAACGGCGGCGAGATGCTCGTGGCGCAGGCCGCGATCGCCTTCGAGCGCTGGACCGGGATCGGAGGGATGGACGAGGTGATGCGCGCCGCCGTCCAGCCGCTCCTCGACGATCCCTCCGCGCAGGCCTGAGCGATGCGCCTCGCCATGCTGCGTCATCAGGGCCCGGCGCTGGTCGTGGAGAAGACGGCCATCCCGCTTCCCGCCGGCGCCGGGTGGCCGCGCAGCCTGGAGGAGCTGATCGCCGGCGCCGCCGCCGCGCGGCAACGGGTCGAAGCGTGGTTGCCGTCCGCGGCTGCACGTGCCGCGGCACGTCCGCTGAGCGAGGTGGCGTTCGACGCTCCGCTGCATCCCGAGCGCTTCGTGTTCACCATCGGTGAGAACTACGCCGGCGCCGGCGAGGCCACGCAGCCGTCCAGGGATGCGCCGCTCATCTTCGGCAAGCTGGGCTCATCGGTCGTTGGTCCCGATGCGGAGCTGAGCTGGGATCCAGCGCTCCTGCCGCTCGTCGACTACGAGGTCGAGCTGGCGGTGATCATCGGGGCGCGGGTCCGCAACTGCGCACCGGAGGAGGCACTCGATCACGTATTCGGCTACACGTGCCTCAACGATATCGCGTCGCGCGAGCAGCGCTACGACGGCGACCAGTGGCTGCTCGGCAAGTCGCATCCGTCGTTCTGCCCCATCGGGCCATGGATCGTGACGGCCGATGACGTGCCCGACCCGTACGCCCTGCCGATGCGCTCGATCCTCAACGGCGAGGTCGTGCAGTCGGGCAGCTCGGCGCAGATGCGCTTCCGGATCCCGGAGATCATCAGCTACCTTTCGCGCTTCATGGAGCTGGCGCCCGGTGATGTGATCGCGACCGGCACGCCGCCGGTGACCGGGATCGGCCGGCAGCCGCCGCGGCTGCTCGAGGACGGCGACGAGATCACCATCGAGATCGACGGCATCGGGTCGTTGCGAAACCGCGTTGTCCTCCGTCCCTGAGGAGCGCCGCCGCGCCGCGCCGATCGCGGCAGCATCGCTGGTGGCCTTCTTCTTGGCCGCGCTCGCGCTGCGGCCGCAGCTCGTCGGCATCGGTCCAGTGCTGCCGGCGATGCAGGACGAGCTGGGGTTCCCGCACGGCGTGGGCGGGCTGCTGACGACGCTTCCGGTACTCTGCATGGCC
>DAINOY010000257.1:1939-2741 GCA_036743735.1 Chloroflexota bacterium | reverse complement strand
TTGCCTGGCGAGTCTTGTTGTAGACGAGCGTCAGGTCGCCGATCAGCTCGTTCGCGTTGTCGGTCGCGTTGCGCATCGCGATCATGCGCGCGCTCTGCTCCGAGGCGTTCGACTCGAGCACGGCGCGGTACAGGTCAACGGCGACGTAATGCGGCAGCAGACGGCTCAGCACCGCCTCCGGCGACGGCTCGAAGAGGTACTCGTCGTTCGTGACGGCCTGCTCCTCGGTCAGGTCCTGCGGCCGCGGGACGGGGAGGATCGTCGTGAGCGTCGGCCGCTGGGTGAGCGTCGACACGAAGCCCGCGTAGGCCACGACGATCTCGTCGTACTTCTCGGAGAGGAAGTCCTCGGTGACGAGGCGCGCGATGGGGGTCACGTCGCTGAACGTCGGCTTGTCGCCGAGCCGCGGGAACGCCGCGGCGATCGGCACGCCGGCACGGCGCAGCTGGTCGCGCCCCTTGCGCCCCACGGTGATCGCCTCGATCTCGGCTGGTCCCGCGGCTTCGGAGGCATCGGTCTCACCGTCGCCATTCCGGCGTGGCTGAGGCCCGCCAGGAGCACGATCGGCGATGAAGCGCAGCACGGCGCGCACGGTGTTCGCGTCGAGTGCCCCGGCCAGACCGCGATCGGTGGTCATGACGACGATCCCGATGCGGTGGATCGGTCGCCGGGCGAGGAGCGGATCCGCCTCCTCGTCGATCGCCGCCGCCACCCGCGACAAGGCGCTGTGCAGCTCATCCGCGTACGGACGAGCGGCGAGGATCGAGTCCTGCGCCCGCTTCATGCGCGACGCGGCCACGAG
>DAINOY010000257.1:0-1929 GCA_036743735.1 Chloroflexota bacterium | reverse complement strand
GGGTGATCTGGGAGATGTTGCGGATGGACCCGATCCGTCCGCGAATCTCCTTGAGGCTTGGCATCTAGCCGGCTCGCTCCTGCTCGTCGCCCGCGTCGCCCTCGTCGGTGCGCGCCACGTCGGCGGCTGCCTCCTTGGCGGTTGTCGCGTCGGCGCCGGCGGCCTCCTCGGCCTCCTCGGCACGGGCCTCAGCCTTCTGCTCGCTGCGCTCCTCGGACGTTGCCTCCTCGTCGGTGCCGTAGCCCTCCTGGCGACGGAACTCCTTCACGGCCTTCGTCAGCTGCTCGACGAGCTCGTCGTCGAGCGCCTTCTTCTCGACGATCGCCGGCAGGATATCGGGGTAGGTCGACTCGAGGAACCGGTACAGCCCGGCCTCGAATTCGCTGACCTTGGCCGAGGGAACGTCGTCGAGGTGGCCCTTCGTGGCGGTCCACAGGATCACGACCTGCTTCTCCACCGGGAGCGGCGAGAACTGCGGCTGGCGCAGGGCGTAGGTCAGCTTCTCGCCGCGGGTGAGCTGCGCGCGCGTCGCGCGGTCGAGGTCCGAGGCCATCTGCGCGAAGGCCGCCAGCTCGCGGTACTGCGCGAGGTCCAGGCGCAGCTGTCCGGCGACCTGGCGCATCGCCTTGATCTGCGCGTTGCCGCCCACGCGCGACACGCTGATGCCGGCGTTGACCGCGGGCCGCTGGCCCTGGTTGAAGAGGTCGGTCTGCAGGAAGATCTGCCCGTCGGTGATCGAGATCACGTTGGTGGGGATGTAGGCCGACACGTCGCCTGCCTGTGTCTCGATGATCGGCAGCGCGGTCAGCGACCCGCCGCCGTTCTCGTCGTTCATGCGGGCGGCGCGCTCCAGGAGCCGCGAGTGGGCGTAGAAGATGTCGCCCGGGTACGCCTCGCGGCCCGGTGGCCGGCGCATGAGCAGCGAGACCTGCCGGTAGGCCCAGGCGTGCTTGGACAGGTCGTCGTAGACGCACAGCGCGTCACGCCCGGCGTCCATGAACTCCTCGCCCATGGCGACGCCGGCGTACGGCGCCAGGAACTGGAGCGGCGCGGGGTCGCTGGCCGAGGCCGCGACGACGATCGTGTGCTCCATCGCGCCGCGCTCCTCGAGCTGCGCGACGACCTGCGCCACCGTCGACTGCTTCTGGCCGATGGCGACGTAGATGCAGATGAGGTCCAGCCCCTTCTGGTTGATGATCGTGTCGACCGCGATCGCGGTCTTCCCGGTCTGCCGGTCGCCGATGATCAGCTCGCGCTGGCCGCGGCCGATGGGGATCATGCTGTCGATGGCCTTGATGCCGGTCTGCACCGGCGTGTCGACCGGCTGGCGCACGATGACGCCGGGCGCGATGCGCTCGACGGGACGCGTCTTCTTGGCGTTGATGGGTCCCTTGCCGTCGATCGGCTCGCCGAGCGGGTTGACGACGCGCCCGATCAGCTCGTCGCCAACGGGGATCTCGACGATGCGACCGGTCGTCTTGACCTGGTCGCCCTCCTTCAGCCCGGTGTAGTCGCCCAGGATCAGGGCGCCGACCGTCTCCTCCTCGAGGTTGAAGGCCATGCCCATGATCCCGCCCGGGAACTCGAGGAGCTCCTGGGCCAGGGCGCCGGAGAGGCCGTAGATCTGCGCAATGCCGTCGCCGACCTCGACGATGGTGCCGACGCCGGAGACATCGGCTCCTGCGTCGAAGTCCTTGATTTCGCTGCGGATGATCGACGTGATCTCGTCTGATCGAATCGCCATCAGAGTTCCTTCCGTGTGAGCTAGACGGCGGTCAGCCGTGCGCGCAGCCGCTCCAGGCGGCTGCGAACGCTCGCGTCGTAGAGCTGGTCGCCGATCCGAACGGCGATCCCGCCGATCAGTGAGTCGTCGACCACCTCGTTCATCTCGATTTTCGTGCCGGTCAGCTCGGTGAGCCTCGCGGCGAG
>DAINOY010000256.1:0-2761 GCA_036743735.1 Chloroflexota bacterium | reverse complement strand
GTACGTCGTGAAGAGCGCGGTGGCCAAGGCGTCGACGGTCACCACGACGACCTCGGCAGCTGCGCCCCAATCGGTCTGGATCACGGCGAAGACGACGAGGCCCAGGATGATGATCGAGACGAGCGCCGCGAACGGCACCTGCCGATGGAAGGGTGCGGGCAGGTTCGCGTCGCCAGCCTGGCTGAGCATGATGGCGAAGAGGATCAGGACGCTGATCGCACCGAGGTAGATCAGCACCTGTGCTGCGGCGATGATCGGGGCGCCGAGCAGGGCGTACATGCCGGCGAGCGAGCCAAAGCAGACCATCATCGCCACCGCGGAGTGGATGATGTTCCGCAGGGTCACGACAGCCAGCCCGCCGCCGATGATGCCAATGGCGAGCACGAAGAAGACGATGCCGGCTACGGTCAGGGTCGAGGCTCCCGTTGAGAATGGTTCGAGCGCTCACGGACTGCCCGCGACGAACGCGAGCGGCCCGCCCGATTCTACCGTCTACGCAGCCACGGGCGCGCTGCGGCCCTGCCCAGGACCGCTGCTACGTGGGCGTTGCGCCGAAGTAGGTCCGCAGTCCATCCTCGAGCGAGGTCAATTGCCGCGGCATGCGCTCGAACAGCGTCCGGTTGTCAGCGACCGCCGGCTCGTTGACGAAGTCGATGGCATCTGGCGTCAGCAGCCGCCCCGGCAGGCGCGCGAGGACCGCGGCGACCCCCTTGACGAGCGGCGCCGGCGCAGGCAGCAGCGGCCGACGCACGCGTGCAACGCGAAGCGCGCGGCGAATCACCTCGCGCATCGACATGACCTCTGGCCCTCCGATCTCGATGGTCTCGTTGCGGGCCGCCTCCGCGACCAGGGCATCTGCCGCGAGCGCGGCCACATCCTGCACGTACACCGGCTGCATCTGCTGATCCCCGAAGTTGCTCAGCGGCACGAACGGCAGGGTTCGCGCGAAGCCGATGAATCGGTTCAGGGAGTCGTCGCGGGGACCGAAGACCCAGGTGGGGCGGATGATCGTGAAGTCGATCCCGCCGCCGCGCACCGCGCTCTCGGCCCGCCACTTGGCGCGGAACCAGTGCCTGTCGGCATCGGGCGCGGCGCCCACCCCGGAGAGGTAGACGAGCCGCCTCATGCCTGCCGTGGAGGCTGCCGCAACGAGCCGCTCCGTTCCTGCGGCGTCGACCGCCTCGAACGTGTGGCCCCTGCGGGCGTCCTCGATGGGCAAGTTCGGGAAGGCAAGCGCGATGACCAGCGCGTCCGCGCCACGGAGCGCGTCAGCCAGGCCAACGCCGGTGGTGACGTCGGCGTGGCGAATCTCGATCCCGTCCGGCAGGCGTTCGCCCGCCGATTCCGCGCGGTGACTGAGGACGACGACGCGGTGGCCGCGACGGTGCAGCTCGCTGGCGATCGCTCCGCCGACGAATCCGGATCCGCCGGCTACGGCTACGGTCATCGGCGTCGCTGAGACATCGCGCTGGGGGAGCAGGTCTTCCATCGCGGCGCGTCGAAAGCCGAAGATCTGCTCCAAGCTGGGCCGGACGAAGAGCGCGTTGGCGATCGCCCCCAGCGGCCCGAGCGGAAGCGTATAGGTCACCTCGTCGTCGACGCGCGTTCCGTCCCCCTCCTCGCTGAACCGATGCACGTGCCGCCAGCTGCGGTACGGGCCGCGCAGCTGCACGTCGACGAAGCCGGTGGGGGGCGTGTAGTCGGCAATGACGCTCGTCCAGGTGAGCGGAATGCCGAGCGCCGGTCGGATTCGGTATTCGATGCCGAGGCCGGTCCGCATCCGCCGATCAGCGGACCGCAGCTCGAATCCGAGGCCCTTGGGCGTGAGCCGGGCCAGGTTCTCCGGCCTCGAGAAGAAGTCGAAAACCTCGGGCAGCGGGCGATCGAGGTGCTGGCTGGCGTGGATGCGGTGCACGGTCATGGTTCCAATCCTTCAGACGGGCGCTCCGGTCCTCGCGTCGAGGGCCGGAGCACCCAGACTTCCCCGGTCAGTGGGCCGGAGCGGTCTGCTCGCTCGCCACCCGCGGCAGCGAGGGGATGAGCCAGATCGCTGCCAGGCCGACGAGGCCGTAGACGATCCGCGAGATGAGGTTCGTATCGCCGAAGCTGGCTCCGGTGATCGCGGCCACGAGGTCGAACTCGAACAAGCCGACGAGCAGCCAGTTGAGCCCGCCGACGATGACGAGGGCCAGGCTGAGGCCGTTGATGTAGCGCATGGAATGTGCTCCTTCTTGGATCCCTGTCGAAGCCAGCTGGGGCCTATTGGCACCTCGGTCGCTTCGTACAGGGTTTGTACAGCATGTCCTCGGGCTTGTCAAGCCTTTGTCGCGTCGGGTACGATACAAAGCATGTACACGATCGGCGAGGCCTCAGCCCGAAGCGGGGTCTCGGTCCCATTGCTCCGGGCATGGCAACGGCGCTACGGCATCGTCGCCCCGGAGCGCAGCTCGGCCGGCGCACGTTGCAAGCGATCGAGCGCGCCGAGGCGATCACGATCGCCCGCCTGCACGGCCACGTGATCGGCGGCGCGGTGCTCCTCGGCATGGCCTGCGACCTGCGCCTGGCGGCGCAGAGCGCGTCGTTCTGGATCCCGGAGGTCGATCTCGGCGTGCCGCTGACCTGGGGCGGCGCGCCGCGCCTGGCGCGCGCGGTTGGCATCGCCCGAGCCAAAGAGCTGATCCTCCTTTGCGACCGGTTCGATGCCGCCGGCGCCGAGCGCTACGGCCTCGTCAATCGCGTCGTCGCCGACGACGAGCTCGAT
>DAINOY010000255.1:0-2812 GCA_036743735.1 Chloroflexota bacterium | reverse complement strand
GTGGGTGACGCGGTTGCTGTCGGTGACCCGGTGGCCGTTGCGGTCGCGATGGCCGTCGGCGTTGGGCTCCCGATCACCTTCTGCCCCTTGCATCGAACCGTCCAGACCGTGTGGGCGGGATCAGTGACGCGATGCATCCGCGTGGGGCAGGTGATTGGCAGGGTGTCCCCGGGCGCCAGGGCGACCGGCAGGAGTTGTGCGGACAGGACCGGGCCAACGAGCGTCCCGAGCACGAACGCCATACAGAACGTGACCGTCCATCGACCGATCCTGGAAACCACGACGTGCACCTCGCTGCTGGCCTGGGCCGCGGGGACATCGCGGCTCTCGCCTCCCTCCAGCAGACCGCGGTCCACCACGGGCGATATCATTGCCTGCTGATTCGGGTCTCTCCGGTCGGGGCGTGGCGCAGCCTGGTAGCGCGCCTGCTTTGGGAGCAGGAAGTCGCCGGTTCGAATCCGGCCGCCCCGACCATCGCCTCCCACTCGTGCCGGAGCAGATGAACCCGCCGAAGGACCTCTCCCAGGCGACCGTGAGCGTCGAGCCGTCCGACGCTTCGCCGATCATGGGCGTCGCGACCCCTTCCGCCTCTGGCCCGATGCCTCCCATGCCGCAGCCGCTCGACGTCGCTGTTTCCCATACGCGGCCCGGCTACCGCATCGCGAAGCGTGCCCTGGACCTCACGGCCAGCAGCGTCGGGCTCGTCATTCTCTCGCCGCTCCTCGCCGGAATCGCCGCGGCGGTGCGGCTCGACTCGCCCGGCCCGATCCTCTTTCGGCAGGAACGCCTGGGCTTGGGCGGCCGTCCCTTCGCGTGCTTCAAGTTCCGGACGATGATCAGCAGCGCCGATGAGGGACAGCACCAGCGCCACGTGAGCCGGCTCATGAAGCACGGCGACGGCGCACGGGAGCGGGCCTGGATCCCGATCGAGGGCGACGAGCGGGTCACGAACGTCGGCCGCTTCCTGCGTCGCTCGCACCTCGACGAGCTGCCCCAGCTGCTGAACATCGTGAAGGGCGACATGAGCCTCGTCGGGCCGCGCCCGCCCATCCCGTACGAGGTCGAGCTCTACGAGCCGTGGCACCTGCGCCGGCTTTCGGTGCTGCCCGGGCTCACCGGGCTGTGGCAGGTCGTCGGCTGGGGACGACTCAGCTTCGACGAGGGCGTGAAGCTCGACCTCGACTACGTCGAGCAGCGCTCATTCGGCCTCGACGTGCGGATCATCCTGCGCACGCTGTGGCAGATCGTGCGCGGCCGGCAGTTCTGAGTCGGAGCGCAGCAGCTCCAGGATCCGCTCGGCCCTCGCGCCCCAGGTGTTCGCCTCCGCGGCCGCCCGCGCGTTTGCGGCCCACGCCTGCAGCCGTTCGGCATCCGCGGACCAGACCTGACCGATCCCTCGGCGCAGGGCCTCCACGCTGTCCTCGACGACCACGCCGGCGTTGGCTCGGGCCACGATCGCGGTGGTCTCCTCGGTATCGGTGACGATGAGCGGACGGGCATAGCCCAGGTACTCGAGCACCTTGATCGGCACCGCGAGGTCGTTGTACGGCGTCTTGCGGCGCGGCGTGATCGTCGCCCGCACGTCGGGTAGGAGCCGGTCGATCTCGGGTCCGTCGGCACGCGCGACGCGTAGCCAGTCGGCCTCGACGGGTGCATCGGCGCCGGGCGGCAGGACGCAGACGAGCCTGACGTCGTGGCCATCGTCGCGGGCCAGGCGGACCGCCTCGAGCAGGATGTCGCCGCCGTGGGCCGGATACCGCAGGTTCCCCACGAAGAGCAGCCCCGGTGACCTCGGATCGAGCGCTGGCGCATCGGCCAGCCGCGCGCCGGGCGGCAGGAGCAGCGCCTCGCGATCATCGCCGTGGATCGCTCGCGCCAACCCGCGCGAGGGAAACGCCACTCGCCGGGACAAGGCCATGAGCAGCCGAACCGTCGGCAGGAAGGCGGCGCGCGCCAGCCAGCGCTTGGGCGACGACGCGGCGTAGTACTCCGGGAAGAGGTACTGGGCGTCGCGGAGGTAGGTCAGGACCGGGATGCGCAGCGCGCGCGCCAGCGCCAGGAAGGCGAGATCCGCCGGTCCGGGAAGGGTGCTCGAGCTCTCGACGTAGATGCCTCGAATCCCGCGGAGGCGGCCCGCGAAGGCAACGCGCAGGAGGCGGAGGCCGCGCTCACCTCGCGTGCCCGACACCACGTCGAGCGGCACCCGCGCCTCGAGCTCCGCTCGCAGCTGGGTGATGCGCGTCGTCGCGCCCCACAGCCCGCGGTCGAGCGGGTACATCGCCAGGAGAAGGATGCGCCGGTCGCGCCTGCGGCGCATCGGTCAGGAGGCCGGTGAGGGGGACTGGTCCGGGCTGAAGGCGGGCGGCACGTCGTCGTGGCTGCCGACGTACCAGCCCTCGAGATCGGGGCCGAAGAGGCGTTCCATCTCGTCGCGGATCGCGGCGCGGATCGGCGTGAGGATGTAGTTGTTCACCGGGTCGATCGGCGGCTCGACGTAGTCCGGCAGGCCGAGCACGATGCGCTCGATATCGGTGTTCGCGATGAGTGGCAGAAGGCTGGCGAGGTCGCCGGCGCTCGAGCGCGGGAAATCGGTCTGCACCGTCGCGGCCACCGCATCCAGGAAGGCCGGGAGCTCGAAGAACAGGTCGCCCGCGGTGAGCTCGTGCCGCAGGGCGAGCAGGACCTCCTGCTGGCGCTCGGCACGCTTGAAGTCGCTCTGCTGCTCCACGGTGCCATCCGGCAGCTCGATCACGCCCTCTCGGATCCGGGCGTAGGCGAGCGCCTCGTCGCCGTTGTAGGCGTGGCAGCCGGC
>DAINOY010000254.1:0-2820 GCA_036743735.1 Chloroflexota bacterium | reverse complement strand
TGCTCCTGGCGGTGGCGGGCCTCACGGCGCTGACATCGGTCGTGCCGACCCTGCTCGACCCCCAGACGCTGCGTCAGATGGCCGTGCGGCCCGATCTGCCGGTCACCACGCTCGACAGCCCGCTCTTCGTCTGGAGCCAGCTGGTCCCCGCGGCGGGCTACCTGCTCGCCGCTCTCCTCTCGTACCTGGCATTCCGGCGCGACCGCGCCGTGACCGAGGCTGTGCTGGCGATCGGCCTCGTCGTCGCCGGCCTGGCCCAGGTCCATTCGGCGGCCCACCCCGGCGCCTTCATGTCGCTTGTCGCCACCGGCGACCTGCTGCGCCTGGTCTTCTACTCGGGGCTGCTGATCGGGGTCATCCTCGAGAACAGCCTCAACGTCGCGGCGCTGCGCGGAGCGAACGACGAGCTGCGTCGCCTGCGCGACGTGGAGCTCGCCGAAGCGACGCTCGAGGAACGCGCCCGCCTGGCCAGGGAGATCCACGACGGCCTTGCCCAGGACCTGTGGTACGGGAAGCTGAAGCAGGCGCGGCTTTCGCAACTGACCGCCGGCAGCGGCGAGGCGGAGACGCTCGCAAACGAGGTGGCCGAGGCGCTCGACACCGCCCTCGGGGACGCGCGGCAGGCGGTGATGGCGCTGCGCCCATCGTCGGCTGGAACGCTCCTCGAGGTCATCGCGCGCTTCGTCGAGGATTTCGGCGACAGATATGGCATCCGCGCCGAATTCGACGCCGACGGCGGGAGCCCGAGGCTCAGCGCGCGTGGCCAGGCGGAGATCCTTCGTGTCGTGCAGGAGGCGCTGAACAACGTGCGCAAGCACGCGAATGCGACGCTCGTCGAGGTCGAGATGCGCAGCGGCGACCATCGGTCAGTCATCACCGTGACCGATAATGGCCGCGGCTTCAGCGCTGATGCCACGGGGAGCGGATTCGGCCTGAAGAGCATGGAGGAACGTGTGCAGCTGGTCGGGGGGACGTTCGCGATCCGTGCGGCACCCGGTGGGGGCACGATCGTCGAGATCAGCCTGCCGGGAGGCGATGACCGGTGAGGGCCCTCCGCGTGGTCCTGGTGGACGACCACGCACTCGTGCGGTCGGCCGTGCGACAGGCGCTCACCGCTCCGGACATCGAGGTCGTGGCCGAGGCCGCCAACGCCACGGAGGCGCTGACCGCGATCACCGAGCACCGTCCGGACGTGGTCCTGCTCGACGTCGACCTGCCCGGCGTCGATGGGCTGAACCTCCTGCGCGAGCTCGCCCCTCGCTTGCCGCAGACGATGTTCGTCATGCTCACCGTGTCGAGCAGCTCCCGAGACCTGACGGAGGCGATGCGGAACGGGGCGATCGGCTACCTCACGAAGGACCTCACGCCGGACGCGCTGCAACGCGCCGTCCGCGGCCTGTCGCGAGGTGAGCTCGCCATGTCCCGCTCGATGGCGGCCTCGGTGATCCAGGGAATGAGCCGCGCGGCGCGTCGCGAGCTGGACGGCGGTCCGGGCGCATCGCTCGGGCCGCTCAGCCCGCGAGAGGAGGAGATCCTGCGGCTCCTGGCCGATGGGCTGACTGATCGCGAGATCGCAGAGCGCCTCGTCATCAGCCCGCGGACCGTCGAGACGCACGTCTCGAACATCCTCCACAAGCTCGACGTCCGCAACCGGGCGCAGGCGGCCCGGCAGTATCGCGAGGCGCGGGGCGGCTGACCCGCGGACTGCCAGCTGGTGGCCGGCGTGCCGTCAGGCGCGCCGACGGTTCTCCAGAACGGCGGCGATCTGGACCCGGAGCAGGCGCGGCTGGTCCGCCTCGATCGCCCAGTTCGACCCGTCATGCAGCCGGATCAGGAGAAGGCGGCCCATGCTGATCGCCATCTCGTCGATGTCATCGAGCTCCACGGCGATTTCTGACGAAGCGTCATGCATGATCCGTTCGGAGGTCAGCCAGAGGGAGCCGGCGGTCGGTCCCGTGGGTGTACCCGTCGTCGTGGATCGCTCCACGAGCGCACCCCGTCGCGCCGCGTGGATCCGCTCGTTCGGCCGAAGCGGAGGCGCCTCATCGACGAGGAGCTCGGGCAACCCATGGACGCGGTACTCCTCGCGAGCGCTCGCGGCGGCGGCCTCGTCGGCCTCGACTCGGGCCGTGATCTCCGCGGCGTCGCGGAGCGCGGGATCGTCGACGCGGCCGGGGACGGAACGGTCTGACGGATCCACGCCGTCATGGTGAGGCGGCGGGGATCATGGTGCATCCGCAGAACCACGGATTCGGCTACGGATCGCGACTCCGTAGCGGTCAGTGGCGGCCGAAGATCCGCTTCAGCGTGCCGCTGATTCCCGAGGCGCTGGGACGCTCACCGGCAGCCCTCGCCTCGGCACGGCCCAGCTCCTGGTCCGCGACGGTGGCAGCCAGGTGCTCGCGGCGGAGCTCTTCGCTGCGCTCGGCGTAGAGCGAAGCGCGGAGCGCTTCCCGCTCGTCGCTCAGCTGCCGCAGGCGTTTCCTGGCGCGTTCGTACCGCGAACGCTCATCGGCGGTCATGCCGGCAACCGCCGGACGATCAGGCGGGGCCTTCTTCAACCAGGCCTCGACCTCGTGCATGGCTTCGTCCACGTCTCGATCGAGCGCCTGGAGTCGGTCTTCCTGGGCATGGGTGAGTTCGACGGCGGGCGACGTCATTCGCTGGGACCTCCGGGCTACGCCACCGATTGTCCCGCGTTTCGGGGCCGGGCGCATCCGTGACCGTACGGATTCGCACCTGGCTGAGACGTGGTTATCGTTCCGACGTGCGGCTCCGCGCGGCCATCAATAGAAGAGGTTGATGAATCCCGACAACATC
>DAINOY010000253.1:0-2825 GCA_036743735.1 Chloroflexota bacterium | reverse complement strand
CGGGAAGGCGTAGTCGAGCTTGTCGGCCCAGCCGGCGTAGTAGAAGAAGTGCGCAGCCGCGAGCGGCACGTCGACATCGCGGCTCTCCTTGATCGGCTTGCCGGAGTTCATCGTCTCGACCACCGCGAACTCGCGGCTGCGCTCCTGCAGGATGCGCGCGATGCGATAGAGGTACTTCGCCCGCTCGCTGCCCGGCAGCTTCGACCAGACCGATGCGTGGGCGCGCCGGGCCGCGCCCACGGCGCGATCGACATCCGCTGGCGTGGCCTTCGCGACGCGCGAGAGGACCTCTTCGGTCGCCGGATTGATGACCTCGAACGTGTCACGGCCCCTGGCGGGCCGGAACTCGTTGTCGATGAACAGGCCGTAGCTGCGCTCGATCGTGATGTGGTCGGTCGCCTCGGGCGCCGACGCGTACTCCCAGGGCACGCGCCCGGTCGCCGCGAGACCCCACGAGGCCGGTGCGGGCCGCGTCTCGGCCTTCTTCGTGATCGTCATACGCGCCGATTATGGCACGCTGGCCATGCCGGGCCGCCGTTTCGGATGGGCTGAGGCGCCCCGTGGCGGACCACGGAACGCCGTCCTAGCCGCCGGGCGCGGTCACCGTTCCGAAGAGCTGGACCTCTTCGGCCCAGCGGACACCGTTCGCTTCCTGGAGATCGGGGATGGCGGCCGGATCGAGGCCGCTCACCAGCAGGCGGGTGCCGCCGCACTGCGGAGGAAACGACTCGGCGATCGCGGAGCAGAGGCGCGCGCTGCCTGCGGAATCGATGAAGAGCGCCCCGTTCACGAGCAGCGGCTCGGAGCCGGCCTGGGCGATGGCCTCCTCGATCGTGATGCCCGGACCGCCGGCGCTGCCGTTGGCAAGCCTGAGCGTTCCGTCGGCATCCTGGCCGCCTGGTGCCGACGGCGAGGCGGTCGGGTCGGCTGACGATGGTGTCTCCGGGGCCGCGCAGGCGGCCAGGAACAGTGCCAGCTGTACGGCCAGGATCACGAATGCCGGCTGTCGTCTCATGACCGCGAGGACGCCATCCGCCGTGGATCGGTTCCGAACGCCCGCCGTTCAGCCACCCAGGGCCCCCTCCAGGCGCAGCAGGAAGCGCTTCCGGTCGACGCCCCCGGTGTAGCCGCCCAGGCCCCCGCCGGCGTGCAGCACGCGGTGGCAGGGCACGACGATCGGGATCGGGTTCGACCCCAGCGCGTTGCCGGCCGCGCGATACGCGCGCGGCGATCCCGCCTCGACAGCGATCTCCCGGTAGCTCGAGACCTGGCCGAACGGAATCCGCGCGGTGGCGCGCAGGACGTCGCCGGCGAAGCCGCGAACGAGGCGCCAGTCGATCGGCACCTCGAACGCGCGCCGGCGCCCCTCGAAGTAGGCATCGAGCTGGCGACGGACGGCATCGGTCCGAGCGGGCGCACGCAGGATGCGCGGCGAGATGCGGACGGCCAGCTCGTCGAGCTGCTCATCCAGCGGCTCGCCCGGGTAGCTGAGGCGCACGAGGCCGCGCGGCGTCACGACGATGGTCAGCTGGCCGAGCGGCGAGTCGTGGACGTCGTACGCCACGTCGAGGAGCCCCTCCCCAGCGGCACGCGCCGCGAGCGACGCTCGCAGCCCGGACATGTCGAGGTCAGGCTCCGGCCGGCTGCTCGCCAGCCGGCGTTCGAGCTCGTCGTTCATCGGGCCACCTCGCGCCGCAGGCGTCGCAGACCGGCGCTCACGTTCTGGCGCGCGGCCGCTTCGCTGATGCCCATCCGCGTCCCGATCTCGGCGTAGGCCAGGTCGAGCACGAACCGATGGACGACGGCCGTCCGCTGCTTCGCGGGCAGGGCCCGCACACGGTGCCACAGCCCGTCATCGGCGGGCTCCGGTGCCGGCGGCGCCGCCGGCTCGACGCCATCGAGGTCGCGAACCGGTCGACGGGCAGCGCGGCGCACGACATCGGTCGCCTTGCGCTGCGCGATGGTGTAGAGCCAGCCGCGAAGGTTCTCGGCGCTGGCGAGGCGAGGGTAGGCACGCATCGCGGACATGAACGTCTCCTGGAGGCAGTCCTCCGCCTCGGTCGGCCCGACGCAGCCGACGAGGAACCGATGCAGCTCGACGGCATGCGCGTCGATCAGCGACTCGAACGGCGGCAGGTGCACGCCCATGAAACGCCCCGACGTCACGTCCCGTGAGATCAGCCCGCGGCTCGGCGGACGAGGTGGTCGTAGGCCGCCGGGTCGTTGGACTCGATGACCGGGAAACCGCCGCCCTGGCCGTCATCGCCGTCCCAGCGCATCGTGACGCCCGGGTTCTGCCCGTTCCAGCCGTCGGGCGTGAAGAAGTGCGGCGAGCCGCTCACCTCGTCGGTCTTCGCGACCTCCCACTGCTCGAAGATGGCGCGGCGGGCTCGACCGTCATCGAGTGCCTCGGCGAGGGCCGCGACATCCACCGTGCCACACTCGTTCGCGACCTCGAGGATGACGTGACGCAGGCTCACGCAGCGGCTCTCGCCGAAGAAGGCGCGTCGCAGTCCGCGGTCGAGGGCCGCCGATGCCGCGAGCGACTGTGCCTTGGCAGCCTGGACGGCCTCCATGGCGGGCAGCATCGTCGCGGGCCACGCGTCGCTTCGGCCGCGCCACGGGCCCCAGCCGGCGCGCGGCGCGAGGGCGGCGATCACCGGCCACTCGGCGTCGTGCGTCGCCCGCGGGGTTGGCTCGGAGTTGAAGAGCTCGAGCGGAAAGACGCGATGGTCGAGCGCCACCGCATCGGTCAGTCCCAGGCGCCTTCGAGCGTCCCAGAGACGCCACACGGCGGCGTGCGCCCACGGACAGCCGATGTCGGC
>DAINOY010000252.1:0-2935 GCA_036743735.1 Chloroflexota bacterium | reverse complement strand
CGGTGTAGACGGTGGCGGCGATGCGCTCGGCCGGGATGCCAAGATCATCGGTCAGGAACTCCCAGGCCCAGTGGATCGCCTCGCGCTTGAAGTAATCGCCAAAGCTCCAGTTGCCGAGCATCTCGAAGAAGGTGTGATGCCGCGGTGTGCGGCCGACCTCCTCGAAATCGTTGTGCCGGCCCTGGACGCGCAGGCAGAGCTGCGAGTCGACCGCCCGGGTGTAGGGACGCGTCTCCTCGCCGGTCAGCACGCGCTTGAACGGCGCCATGCCAGAGTTCACGAAGAGCAGCGTCGGATCGTCGCGCGCCAGGAGCGGCGCCGACGGCACACGCGTATGCCCGCGCTCCTCGAAGAAGCGCTGGAACCGCTCGCGAAGCTCCGCGGATGGAAGGGGCTGGATCGTCTGCTTGCTCATGGCTGCTGGCATGCGAAGAGCCGGCGCGGACCGGCTCTTCTGTGGGCTGGCGTGGTTGCGGTTGACCTGGTCGTGCGCGTCCTCAGCCCTCGGCTCGGGCCTCGGCCTCGAACTCGTTGAGCATCTCGGCGCGGGCCTGCTCCGCGGCCTGACGGCCCTCGTTGATCGAGTCGCCGATCTGGCTGCGCTTCTCGTCGACGAAGTCGGCCACCTGTTCACGCATCCGCTCCCCGGTGTCGGGTGCCAGGAGCAGCCCGATCGCGGCGCCGACGAGCCCGCCGATTACCACACCGGCCAGAAAGCTGCCGAATCCGGAATCCTTCATGGGTAGTACCGCTCCTCAGGTGCAGGCGACGATTCTACCGGGCCGAGCGAGACGCGTCCGCTGGCGACCGCCCCGCGGATCTCCTCGAGCGTGACGCCGAGATGGTTCATGAGGTCCGTGAGCCGATCGAGCTTCACCGCGACGTCCTCGGTCAGCACCTCCGCATTGGCGACGAGATCGCGCGCGTGGACGAGCGTCGGACGCAACTCCGCGTCCGCCACGCCGACGAGCTGCCGCGTCTCGCGCGCGAGGAGTCGCGACTCACGCAGGAGCGGGATGCTCGACACGACGAGGACGAGCAGCGCGGCACCGATGAGCAGGATCCCAAGGCCGACCCCCACGTTGAAGATCGCGCTCACGAGCTCCATGGCACCTCACCTCCAGGCGTGAGTATGGACCGATGTCTCCGCCGCGCGCCTGCTCAGCGGGACCGCGCGCCCCTCCCGGCGATGCGCGGCTCCTCGTCCGGCGGCTCCGGCTCCTCGTGCGCGGCGGGACGGCCTGGCCGCGGCCGCCGCTGCCCCGAGGAGCGGCTTCGCCGGCGCGGCGCCTCCTGGCTGCGCGTCGGCCCGAGCGCCGCGAGCAGTACGACGGCGAGCATCGCCAGCTGTGCGCCGAGCGACGCGGCGACGACATGGGCGTCGCCAAGCCGGAACGGCTCGAGCCCGGTCCGCGCGCCGATCAGGTCGCCCGCGATGGCGCCTCCGATCGCCGCCGGGACGAGGATCACGGTGATCGAGCCCCAGCGATTGCGGACGATGACGAAGGCCAGCAGGTTGAGGATGGCGACGAACGCGACGAGCAGCAGCCAGGGGCTCATGCGCCGATGATGCGGCCGCCGCCCAGGCACTCCTCGCCGGCATAGAGCACCGCCGCCTGGCCTGGGGCCGGTGCCCAGACCGGCTCCGCCGTCTCGATCGCCATCCGGCGATCGCCAACCAGCGTGACCTCGCACGGCACGTCGCCGCCCTTGTGCCGGATCCGTACGCTGGCCTCGAAGCGCTCGTGCGGCGCCTCGCCGGCGATGAAGTGCCGCTCGTCCACGAGGAACTTCGTTGCGAAGACCTCCTCGCGCCGGCCGACCACGATCTCATTCCTCGCCGGACGGACCTCGCGCACGTAGACCGGCTCGCCCAGCGCGACACCCAGCCCGTGACGCTGGCCCACGGTGAAGTGCGCGTACCCGCTGTGGGTGCCGACCCGCGTGCCGGCGGCGTCGAGGATGGCGCCCTCCTCGCCGGCGTAGCCGCGCCGCTCCTGCAGGAGCGTGCGGTAGTCGCCGAACGGCACGAAGCAGATCTCCTGGCTCTCCGGCTTCTGCGCCGTCGGCAATCCCAACTCGGTGGCGAGCGCACGCACCTGCGGCTTCGTCATCTCGCCCAGCGGGAAGCGCGTCGCGCCGAGCTGGTCCTGGGTCAGCATCCACAGGAAGTAGGTCTGGTCCTTCTGCGCATCGGCGGCTCGCAGCAGGCGCCAGCGGTCGTCGCGGCGCTCGATGCGCGCGTAGTGCCCGGTGGCCACCGCCTCGGCGCCGTACACCGCCAGTCCGCGACGCAGCAGCTCGTCGAACTTGATGTACTGGTTGCAGGCCTGGCACGGGTTCGGCGTGGCGCCGTCGAGGTACGCGTCGGCGAAGGCGTCGATCACCCGCTCCCCGAACTCACGCTCGACGTTCATGGCGTAGAACGGGATCTCGAGCAGCTGAGCGACGCGCCGCGCGTCATCGGCGGCATCGGGGGAGCAGCACGAGCGCTTGTGCTCGAACCCCTCGCCCTCGCCGGGGTGCGTGCGCATCCAGACGCCGATCACCTCCTCGTTGCTTGCGACGGCCTGCTGCGCGAGGAGTGCGGCTGCCACGCTCGAGTCGACCCCGCCGCTCATGGCGGCCACGACCCGGCTCATGAGACCGATGCCGCGGCCGGCTGCGGCGTGCGTGTGCCACGCAGGCGGCCGACCGTCTCTGCCACGACCGCGATCGTGCGGTCGATCTCGTCGCCGGTCGTGTCGCGTCCCAGGGTGAGCCGCCGGTCTGGTTGATTCCGGTGAGGTCGTAGGCACGAGGGCGCAGCGGCCCTTCCCAGTTGCGCCAACCTGTCGGCGCGTGGCGGTGATACATGTGCGTCGCCGGGCCGAAGAAGCCCTCCTTGCCGAGCTCGCGCTCGAAGGTGCCCTCGGGCAGGTCGGCATGGGCCTGG
>DAINOY010000251.1:0-2945 GCA_036743735.1 Chloroflexota bacterium | reverse complement strand
CGACATTGCACAGCAGGACGAGCCAGCCCCGTTCCCGCGCAGCCTCCTCGACTGCCCGGACGATCTCGGGGTAGAACGGGTTCTGGATGTCCGTGATGACCAGGCCAATGGTGTGCGTCGAGCGGCCCTTCAGGGCGCGTGCCACGGCCGACGGGCGATAGCCCAGCTGCTCGACAGCCGCCAGCACGCGCGCCCGCGTCGCCTCGGTCGTGGGGGCACCGCCGGACAGGACACGGCTCACGGTGGCCGTCGAGACGCCCGAGCGCAGCGCGACATCGCCAATCGTGGGCCGCCCGCTGGCCGGCCGCACCGCTCCGACCAGGGCGCGCGACATCAGCCGGACGCCGCCGTCGGGATCTCGTTCAGGTTGACCGGCCGTCGCTCGACGACCGAGCGCGTTGCCGCCACCGCGATCCGCATCGCCTCCAGGCCGTCACGAACGCCGGCCGGCACGGGCCGCTCGCCGCGCACCACCCCCAGGAACGCATCGAGCTCCGCGGCGTAGGCGTCGCGGAAGCGCACCAGGTAGTGCTGCCACGGGTCGGCTGGCGTCTCCGGCGGGTCGAGGCGACGAATCGGGGTCTGCGGGCCGAGCCCCACCGCGCAGCTGCCTCGCTCGCCGATCAGCTCGGCACGCGTGTCGTAACCGGCCGGGTCCAGGAGCGTGGCGTCGAGGACCGCCAGCGTGCCGCCGATCAGCTGCAACGTCACGACCGCCGTTTCGAGGTCCGACGCCGCCGGATGGGGGTCATCGCGCCTGGTGGCCACGGCAATGAGCTCCCGGACCTCCTGACCGCTGAGCCAGCGTGCCATGTCGAAGTCATGGACCGATGAGTGGAGGAAGAGCCCGGCCACCTCCATCGCCTCCCCACGCACGCTCGGCTCGATCCGCGGGTCATGGGCCGTGAGCCGCAGCAGCTGGAGCGCTCCAAGCTCACCGCTCGAGGCGAGGCGATGCGCCTCCCTGAAGCCGGCATCGAAGCGGCGCTGGAACCCGACCTGGACCGGCACCGCGTGCGACTCCACGAGCTCGACGAGGCGGATCGTGTCGGCCAGCGTGGAGGCCAACGGCTTCTCGCACAGTGCCGGGACGCCGGCCGCCACCGCGGCCTCGACCGCCTCGGCGTGGACCTCGGCGGGCGTCGCGATGACGACCGCGTCCGCCTGTAACGCCTCCTCCAGACCGATGGCGCGGCCGCCGGCCGCGCGGGCAGCCACCGCCGCACGCTCCGGGTCGAGGTCGGCGACGAGCACCTCGTCGACGCCGGTGGCAGCACCCAGGAGGCGAGCGTGGAAGGCTCCCATGCTGCCGGTGCCCAGCACGGCGATCCTCATGCCGCGAGATCCCGCAGTGCGAACTCGATGACGCGCTTGCTCACCGCCGATGCTTCGGCCGGCGCCAGCCAGCTGGAGTCCTGCTCGACCATGACCCAGCCGTCATAGTCGCGCTCGGCGAGGGCCGCGAGGACGCCGCGCACGTCCAGCAGCCCGTTCCCGGCCTCGGTGAAGAGCCGCTCGCGGATCGCGGCGCCGAAGCCGCTGATTTTGCCTGCCCGCAATCGTCGCAGGACGTCGGGATCGACATCTTTGAGGTGGAGGTGCGTGACCCGATTGCCGTAGGTGCGCAGCGCGGTCACCGGGTCGCCACCGCCGCAGATCCAGTGGCCCACGTCCAGGCACACGCCCACGAGCGACGCGTCGCACAGCTCGAAGAGGCGCGCGGCTTCGGTGGGCGTCTCGATCCAGGTGGCGGTGTGCGGATGGAAGCTGAGCCGGCAGCCGAGCTCGTGCGCCTCGGTGGCGAGGACCTCGAGCGCATCGGCCAAGCGTCGGTAGCCGGCATCGCTCAGATGCGCGGGGCCAGTGGCCGTGCGTCCGGCGTACGCGTCGCGCTCCGGCGAGCCGTTGGCGGCCACCACGAACATCTCGCCGCCCGCGTCGGTGAACGAGCGCAGCTTCGTGCGCGCGTCTGTCAGGGAGGCGTCGGTGGGGCCGTCCTCGCCGCCGGGGAGATCAACGTACCGCTCCGCGTGGCGCAGCCCGCGCGACTCGAGGAGCGGCCGCAGCGCGGCTCCCTCCGGAAATCCACGTCCGAACTGGAGACCGGCGAACCCGAGCCGCGCGATCTCGTCGAGCACCACGTCGGCCGGCACGGCGGGTCCGAGGTCCGGCAGGTCGACGTTGTTCCACACGATCGGCACGAGGCCAAGCGATGCGCGCGACAGCGGCGGATTCACCGGTGCTGCTCCTCGGCGCGACCGGCGAGCTGATCCTCGTACGCGGGGCGCCCCTCGGGCACCGGCACGTCCCACCAGCCGGTCTTGTCGGGACCGGCGAGATCCAGCGAGCGCTCGACGCGCGCCACGACGAGCGACGGGCCGCACGACGCGAGCGCTCGCTCGACCGCCGACCGCACGGCGGCGGGCTCATCGGCCTCCTCGGTGTGCAGCCCGAAGGAGCGGCCGATGGCGGCGAAGTCCGGCCGGTAGAGCGAGCCATCGGCCTTCAGGAAGTCGGTGACGGCAGTACGCCCGAAGTGCGCCTCCTGCCCGCCTTTGATGCTGATCCAGCCCGAATTGTCGAGGATCACGGTGCAGACCGGGGCGCCCAGGATCGCGGCGCTGGCGAGCTCGGCCATCGACTGCAGGAAGTCGCCGTCGCCGCAGATGGCGAGCACCTGGGCATCGGGCCGAGCCAGCTGCGCGCCGATGGCGGCCGGAACGGTGAAGCCCATGGTCGAGAAGCCACCGGAGGTGATGTGGGTCCGTGGCTCGCGGGTGACCCAGCGCTGCTTGACCATGCCCTGCGGCAGCCCGGCGCCGGTCACCACGATCGCATCCGGGCGCGTCGCTGACTGCACCTCGCGCACGGCACGGGCCATCGTCATCGGGACCGCGTCGGAGGCCGACTTCACCTCGAGCTGGCGGTTCCACTCGGCGCGGAGC
>DAINOY010000250.1:0-2945 GCA_036743735.1 Chloroflexota bacterium | reverse complement strand
GATCCTGGCGCTGGCCCCGCTGCTCAACATCTGGTTCGGCGGCGGCATGCTGGCCCGCGTCCTCATCTGCGCGCTCATCGTCTTCTTCCCGATCGCGATCTCGACGATGGTCGGCATCCGTGGCACCGACCAGCAGCTCGTCGAGCTGTTCCGCAGCCTCGGCGCGCGCTCGGGCCAGATCGCTACGCGGCTCGAGCTGCCGTCGGCGCTGCCGGTCCTCTTCGGTGGGCTGCGGGTGGGAGTCACGCTCGCGGTCATCGGCGCCGTCGTCGCAGAGTGGGCCGGGGCCAGCGTCGGCCTCGGCGTCCTCATCAACATCGCCAACCAGGGGCTGTTCGACACCCCGCTCATGTTCGTGGCGCTCGCCACGCTCGCCGTCATCGGTCTCGTCCTGTACGGGCTGGTGAGCCTCGTCGAGCGCCGGGTGCTCGCCTCCCGCTGATTCGAAAGGAACCCGATGCCTCCACTCCGCGCCTCCCTTCCGCCGCTGGCCATGGTCATTGCCCTGTTCCTCGCCGCGTGCTCGCCCGCGGGATCGTCCGCGTCAGCGTCGGCCACGAGCGCCCCCACCGGCGGTGAGCTGCGACCGGTGACCCTGCTCCTCGGCTACCGGCCGGACGTCCAGTTCGCGCCCTTCTACCTGGCGCAGCGCCGCGGCTACTACGCCGATGCGGGCCTCGAGGTGACGATCGAGCACAAGCAGGCGCCCGATGTCGTTCGTCTCGTGGCCGACGGCGAGGCGGAGTTCGGGGTGGCCGATGCGACCGACACGATGATCGCGCGCACGAGCGGCATCCCGGTCGTCGCGATCTCCACGCTCTACGCGCGCTTCCCGGTCGCGCTGATCGGCGCCGAGGGAAGCGTGCCGTCCGACCCGGCAGACCTGGCGGGGCTGCGGATCGGGACGCCGGGGCGCTTCGGCTCGTCGTGGCACGCGCTGCTGGCCCTCCTCGACGCCGGCGGGCTGACCCCCGAGGACGTCACGATCCGCGAGTACCCGCAGTTCGACCAGGCGGCCGGGCTGCTCGCCGGCGACGTCGACCTCATCACCGGCTTCCGCAACAACGAGCCGCTGCGGCTCGAGGCCGAGGGGATGACGCCCGACCTGCTGACCGTCGACGACATCGCACCGCTGCCCGGTCCGGGTGTCTTCACCTCCGACACGCTGCTCGCCGATGACCCGGGGCTGGCGCAGGCCTTCGCCAGCGCGACCGCCGCGGCGCAGCAGGCGGTGATCGACGACCCGCAGGCGGGCTTCGACGCGGCGGCCGCCGAGGTCTCGGCGATCGCCGAGGACCCGGAGACGGCGCGGGCGATCCTGGATGCCACGGCGGAGCTGTGGAGCGGCGAGGGCGGCTTCGACGGCGGTCGCATCGACACCGAGCTGTGGGCGACCGGCTACGCGACGATGAAGCGCCTCGGGTTCATCGATGGCTCGGTGCCGCTCGAGGAGATCATCGCGCCACAGGTGCTCGGCGGCTGATGAGGACGGGGCGCTGCCTTCAGCCTACGACCTCCCGGCTCGCCGGCAGGTCGTAGCGGGACAGCGCCTCGTCGGCCGCGGACGCCTGTGCCAGCCGTTCGGCGGCGTCCATCGTCTGGGCCAGCAGCATCATCGTCGTCACCGGCCCGACCCCACCGGGGACCGGAGTGATCGCTGCCGCCGCGTGGCGGACCTCCTCGAAGTCGACGTCCCCCACGACACCATCGGCCGTGACGTTGATCCCGGCATCGAGCACCGTGCAGTTCCGCGACACCATCTCGCGCCCGATGAGATGCGGGACGCCGGCCGCCGCCACGAGGATCTCGGCGCGGCGCGTCTCGCGCGCCAGGTTGCGCGTCTGCCGGTGGCACACGGTGACCGTTGCGTCGGCCGCCAGCAGCAGCTGGGCGATCGGCCGGCCGACGACGGCCGAGCGGCCGATCACCACCGCGCGGCGGCCGGCGATCGGCACATCGTGGCGACGGAGGAGCTCCATGATCGCCAGGGCCGTGGCCGGCACCATGGCCCGCTCGCCGCGCGCCAGGCGACCCGCGTTCTCGGCCGTCGCCCCGTCGACATCCTTGGCCGGGTCGATCGCCCCGGTCACCTCCTGCAGGGAGATGCCCGCGGGGAGTGGCTGTGCCACCACGATGCCCGACACGCCGTGGTCACGGTTCAGCGCCCCGATCCGCGCAACGAGGTCCGTCTCGGTGATGCCGTCGGGCGCGGTGATGACGAGCGGCCCGATCCCGACGCCACGCGCGGCGCGCTCGACCGAGGTGGCGTACAGCGCGGACGGTCCGTCGGCATCGAAGCGCAGGATCGCCAGCCCCGGTGGCGCCTCGTGGCGTTCGACGAAGAGGGCGGTCCGCTCCGACAGCTCGCGCCACAGGTGCGAGGCGACGGACCGCCCGTCGAGGATGCGCGCCGTCATGCCGGCTGCCTGGCCTCGAGGGCGGCGCGCAGCGGCGCCACGCCACGGGCAGCGTGCCGCTCGAGCTCCTCGACCCGAGGCGCCAGCTCGGCGCGCATCGGGTCATCCGCGGCGAGCCCCGGCACGTTGATCGCCACGTTGGCCAGGCCGCCGCGCAATCCGGCCCACGCCAGATCGCCGGCCACCGCCACGTCGCTCAGCGCGTTTCGATTCCCGAACGAGGCGATCTGCTCGGCCAGCTGGAGCACGTCGGCTGCGAGAGCCGCGATGCGCAGCGGGGCGCGGATCGCCCCCTCGAGTGCCGCTCGCACCGCGGCCGCGCGCCGCTCGGCTGCGTCGTCGTCACGCGGCATGCGCCTGGCCGTGACGACGGCGTCGTAGGCCGCGGCGTCGGTCTCGATGAGGTCGAGGAGCTGTGCGCAGACCTCGTCCGCCGCGTCGCTGATCCGCCGCGCCGCCTCGTCGTGCTCGGCGTATGCCGGCCGCCCGGCGGTGAGCCGCGCAACCATGGCGACGAGCGAGGCACCG
>DAINOY010000249.1:0-2952 GCA_036743735.1 Chloroflexota bacterium | reverse complement strand
CCGGCAGCGGCGAGGCGAGGCGGCGCAGCAGTGCCGGGGCCAGGGCATCGAGCAGCACGCCGCCAACACGATGCCAGAGCCGCATGCGGTGTCCCTTGGCGGCGTCGTGGAGCAACGCGGCGGCGAGCAGCTCGTGATCATCGCGCCCGCCACGAACGAGATGCCGCGCCACGTCGACGGCGTGGCGGCGGTCCGCGACCGGCATGCCGTCGAAGAGCGGCCAGGCACCGCGCGGCAGATGCGCGTGTGCAAACGCCTCGTCGGCGGCACCTGTGCGCGCCGTGAGGTGACCGATGAACTGGCGAACCCTACCCACCGCCGGCTCCGGTCAGCAGCTGGCCGCCGGCGAAGGCCAGCCGGAAGAGCCAGGTGATCGGGCTGTTCGGCAGGATGACGAGCAGCAGGAGGAGCAGGAAGCCCCACTGGAGGTTGCGCTGGATCGTGTACTGCCAGCGCGGCGGCAGGAAGGGCAGGACGAGGTTGTAGCCGTCCAATGGCGGGATCGGGATCAGGTTGAACAGCCCCAGCGCGATGTTGAAGACGACGGCCAGCTCGAGGACCCGCATCACCAGTCCGCCCTCGTCGAGCCCCGCGATGTCGAGCACCCGATACACGACGGCGAGCGCGATCGCGACGACGAGATTCGCGATCGGCCCGGCGGCCGCCACGATCGCCATCCCGACCGGCCCCGGGCGCAGGGCGTAGGCGTTCACCATGACCGGCCGGCCCCAGCCGAAGCCGGCGAGCGCGAAGAAGATCGCGCCGAGCGGGTCGATGTGGCGCATCGGGTTCAGCGAGACGCGGCCCATGGCACGGGGCCGATGATCGCCGAGCTGGTCGGCGGTGAAGGCGTGGCTGAACTCGTGGAACGTGATGCCGACGACGAGCGCGATGGCGATCCCGAGGATCGCCTCCGGGGACTGCAGGAAGATCATGCGACGAGGTCGGGCAACAGCTCTCGCACGAGCGCGACGAGCCGCTGCGCGCCGATCCGGCCCATCTCGATGACCTCTTCGTGGGTCGCGCCGGCCTCGACGTCCTCGGTCGCCTTGTTGGTGATGAGGCTGAAGCCCAGGACCCGGACCCCGGCGTGCCGCGCGACGATGAGCTCGTGCACGGTGGACATGCCGACGGCATCAGCGCCGAGACCGCGAAGCATCCGCATCTCGGCGCGGGTCTCGTAGTTCGGGCCGGAGAGCATGACGTACACGCCTTCGCGCAGGCCGATCGCCGCCCGCTCGGCGGCGGTGCGGGCTCGGCTGCGCAGCGTCGGGTCGAGGGCGTCGGTCATGGGTGGGAAGCGCGGCCCGAAACGATCCAGGTTCGGGCCGAGGAGCGGGTTGTCGCCCGACAGGTTGATCGTGTCGCGGATGAGCATCAGGTCGCCGGCGTCGTAGTCGGGGTTGAGCCCGCCCGCCGCGTTCGTCAGGACGAGCGTCTCGACGCCGAGCTGGAGGCAGGCGCGCAGGAGGAGCGTCGCCTCGCGGTGCGAGTAGCCCTCGTACGGATGCGCACGACCCGAGAGGACGAGGACCGGCGTGCCGCCGCTGCGTCCGACGACCAGCTCGCCGGCATGACCTTCCACGGCCGCACCCGGCACATGCGGGATCTCGCGGTACGGGATGCTCACGCGCCCGTCAACGTCGAGCAGATCCACGATGCCGCCGAGTCCGGACCCGAGGACGAACCCGAGCGGCGGCGCTGCGGAATTGCCGGCTCCCGCGATCCGCTCGCGGATCGCTTCGGCCGCCTCGTCGATCCTGCGCTGGAGCTCTGACCCGTAGATGCCGTCGGCGAGCGCCGGCAGCCCGGCGTCAGCCACCTACATCCGCTCCAGCAGCTGCTGCTTCTTGAGCTCGAACTCCTCGGGCGTGATGAGGCCCTTGTCGCGCAGCGTCCCCAGGCGCTCGAGCGTGTCGGCGACGTTCTGCGCCGTGGCCTGGGCCGGCGACTCGTGCGTCGGCGGGGCCAATGCCGGGGCAGGCGCATCGGGCCGTACCTCGTGCACCCGGTCGGAGCCCGCGCGCGGCGGCATCGGCTCGGCCACCTGCATCTGCGGCATGGCAGGGGCGCGCTGCCAGCGCGGCTGGGCCAGGTCGGGACGCTCGAGCAGCTCCTTCTGATCGAGCATCGCCTTCTTGAACGGCACCGGGTCGGCCATCATCGGGAAGTCAGCCAACCGTTCCTCGCCCTGCTCCTCGGCGGCGGTCAGGATGTCGAGCGTGCCGTAGCCGAAGATGCGCCCGAAGACGCTCTGGGTCAGCACCGCGTCGTTCACCTTCTCGAGGTTCGAGTCGGCCATGTGCTTGTTGAGGACGCCGTGGGCCTTGATGATGCGGCGGGTCGTGACCAGGTACTCCTCGTTCTGCCAGACGAGCATGATCCAGGCGATCCGTACCACGGCCGCGATCAGCACGAGACCGGCGGCGATCATCAGCAGGTCACGCAGGTTCCACGGGTCCTGGGCGCCCTGCCAGATGAGGACGGCGAGCGCCAGGACGCCTGCCACCAGCCAGATCCAGGTCTGAGCGACGATCCCGAGCCAGTGCATCCGGCTCTCGTAGACGACCTCCTCGCCGCGTGAGAGGAGACCTCGTGCGTAACTCATGTGGCTCGGTCGCTCCGCTGCTCGTTCATGCTCGTGGATGCGCCCGCGCGTAGACCTCGCGCAGCCGCTCGCCGGTGAGGTGCGTGTAGAGCTGGGTCGTGCTGATGCTAGCATGGCCCAGGAGGGTCTGAACCACGCGCAGATCGGCGCCTCCCTCCAACAGATGTGTCGCGAACGAGTGCCGAAACGTGTGTGGCGACACGTGCTCCGCCACGCCGGCCGCCCGGGCTCGCGCCTTCACCATTCGCCAGACCGATTCGCGCGTGATCCGCTTGCCGCGCCGGTTGACGAAGACCGCAGGCGTCGGCTTCTTCGCCGTCCATGCCGTCCGCGGACCGGCCAGG
>DAINOY010000248.1:0-2961 GCA_036743735.1 Chloroflexota bacterium | reverse complement strand
AGCTGCTCGGAGACCTCGAAGTCATCCATCAGCTCGCGGACGAAGGCGAGCCGATACAGGAGCTCGGCACGTGGCGGTCCCTCGGCAGCCGCCGGCTCGGCGAGCGCTCGCTCGAGCAGCCCGCGGGCGCGCCCGAGATCGCCGGCAACCAGGAGGTACCGACCGGCGGCGGCCATGCGGCGTGCACGCTGCGGATCGGTCGCTTCGGTGAGCAGCGCAGCCTGCTCGGAGAGCTGGGCCGCCGCATCGGGCGCGTTTCGGCCATGCGCGTGGACGGCAGCGGCGTCGAGCGCCACGGCCACCGCCGGATCCGGGCCGCTCGCCGCAAGGGCCAGGTGTCGGGCGAGCTCCTCAGGCTCCACCACGACGGTCGCCAGGCGCCGATGCACCGCTGATCGGGCTTCCGGGGAGAGTGCGGCATAGGCTTCGGCGGCGAGGAGCGGATGCGAGAAGCGGATCTGGTCGTCACCGGGAGCCAGCACCGCCGCCTCTCGCGCGGCCATCAGCCCCAGCCGCGCCCACTCGGTGCCGAGCGCCGCTTCCAGGGCCGAACCGCTCGGCTGCGAGAGCGCTGCCGCGTGGCTGACGACCTCGCGCGCATCAGGCGGCAAGGCGGTGAGCCGCTCGCGCAGCAGCGCGCTCAGGGACTCGGGCAGCGGGACCTCTCCGGTCAGCCGATCCACGCCCCGGGCCTGGAGCGCACGTCCGATCTCGACGGCGTAGAACGGATTGCCGCCTGACGTCGCGTGGACCCGGCGCAGGACCGTGGGCGTCAGCTGGAGGCCCAGCGCCTCGTCCACGAGACGGTCGATCGCCTCGATGCCGAGCCCGCTCACCGTGATGCGCGTGAGCCGCCCAGACGGCAGGTCGGCCAGCATCGCGGCCTCGGGCGCCCCGCCCCCGGTCCGCTGCGTGGCGAGGACGACCACCGACTCGCGTTCCAGGCGTCGCAGTGCGAACCGCAGGACTCCCGACGACGACTCATCGAGCCATTGGACGTCATCGATCGCGAGCGCGATCGGCTGGCCTGAGGCGGCACTGCGCAGCAGTTCGAGCACGGCGAGGGAGAGGGCCAGCGGCTGCATCGGCCCTTCGGCGACTCCCGCTCGCAGGAGCGCCACGTCAAGGGCTGTGCGTTGTGGCGGAGGCAGCTCGAGCGGCGTGTCGTCGACCAGCTCACCGAACAGGTCATTCAGGCCGGCGAAGGGGAGACGCGCCTCGGCCGCGGTGGGCCGCGTGATCGTCACACGGTGCCCGCGCTGGGACGCGCCCTCGAGCGCCGCCTGCCAGATCGTGGTCTTGCCGATCCCGGCCTCGCCCTGGAGGACGAGGATGCGCGCCCCTGGGTGCGGGTCGTCCAGGAATGCGTCGACCAGGCTCCGCTCGCTCTCGCGGCCGATCAGTGACACCGCAGACCCCTCAGCTCGGTCGGCGAATCATAGACTCGAGCGTCGTGGCGGCAGGCATCCCGGACTGGCATCGGCCGTGGCGGAGCCCTGTTGCGCGCCGGACAACAGGAGTACGGTGAGCGCGAGCGCGGCAGGACGCCGCGGCAAGTGAGCAGGAGGTGCCCCATGCCCAAGTTCATGGATGTCCACCACGGGATGCACGGCATCACCCCCGAAGCCCTGAAGGCGGCGCACCAGGCCGACCTCGACATCCAGGGCGAGGAGGATGTCGATTTCCAGCGGGCGTGGGGCGATCCCGAGTCGGGCATGGTGTGGTGCGTTTCCGAGGCGCCGAACGCAGAGGCCGTGAAGCGCATTCACGAACGAGCCGGGCACCCTGCGACGGAGGTCTATCCGGTCCCGGTCGAGGTCTAGCGACGCACGCCCATGGCGTCGTATGTGGTGAACAAGGGGGCAGTCGCGCGGGCGCGCGAGCGGATCGATGCGCGGCAGTACGTCCTCGACAGCGACTGGGGCGACGTCCAACCGACTGCCGATGACGAGAACCGGTTCCTGCGGCGCCATGCATGGGACGAGTACGCGCAATGGCACCTGGGACTGACCGATGGCGCGAGCGACGAGACCAAGGCGCGGTACGCCTTCGTCATGGGCGACTTCCGCCGGATTCATCGCAGCGGGATCATCGCCTGCCACTACCGCGCGGCGGAGTGGCGGCACAAGGCGATCGAGCTCGCGGCGCACGAGCTGCTCCAGTACCTCGACCGGGCGGCGGGCATCACCTGAACGCCCCCGCTGCCTTGCCGGGTTGACGTGACGGCGCACGATACGAATCAACGGCCTCAGGCCGGTCAACCCATCGGAGGAGATGCATCATGGGCGACAAGGGTCCCGGCTCGAAGAGCAAGGAGAAGAAGAAGAAGGGCGCGAAGGCCGACAAGAAGAAGTGAGCCGACCGACTCGGCATGGCTGACGACCGCCTCTTCATCGGGGAGAACACCAGGCAGCGCGAGCGTCTGCGAGCCCTGGTCGAGCGTCTCGACGACGAGGCGCTCAGCGCCCCGGTGAACGAGTTCTGGACCGTGGCCGGCGTGCTCGGCCACATCGCGTACTGGGACATCCGCGTGCTGGTCCTCGCGGAGAAGATCGCCCGCGGGGAGCCGTGGGCCGCCGGCGATGCCGAGCCCGATGGCGACTGGCTCAACGACTCGACGCGTCCGCTGATCCACGCGATCCCCCCGAGAGACGCGGCGCAGTTTGCGCTGCGAATCGCGGAGGAGACCGATGCCCTGGTGGCGACCCTCCCGCTGGACCGGATGTGGCCCGACGACCCCGACAGCCCGATCTCCGCGGCGCGCAGCGAGCATCGCGGCGAGCACCTCGACGAGATCGAGGCCGCCCTGCGCGACCGGAGTTAGTCGGTCAGCGGCGTCGAGCGGGTGCCGTCCGGCGGTTCGCTGCGCTCCTTCAGCCACTTCGCCGCGGCTCGCGGGCCGGCGCGTGACAGCCACGCACCTTCGATGAAGCCGGCCAACTCGTCACGGCTCATCTCGCC
>DAINOY010000247.1:0-2978 GCA_036743735.1 Chloroflexota bacterium | reverse complement strand
GGCAGGGCTTTCGCGAAGTCGATGAGCCGATCGTACTTCGCAGCGTCGCGCACCTCGCGCCAGCGGGGGTGATACCGGTACTGCTTGCGGCCGCGCGCATCGCGGCCGGTGGCCTGGATGTGCCCGCGCTTGATCGGGCTGATCCAGACATCGGTCCACGCGGGCGGGATGGCGAGGCGCTCGATCCAGGCGATGCGGGCGGCATCGGTCAGTCGTTCACCGTCTGGCCCGACGTAGCTGAAGCCCTTGCCGCGGCGTCGGCGACGGATGCCGGGGCCGAGATCGCTGACGTAGCGGAGTCCCGCCTCCTCGGCGCTGAGCTCGGGGTCCTCGGAAACCAGCGTCATGGCGGCGCCATCGGCAACCGGCGTGCCAGCCAGCCGATGAGCGCGATCGACTTCGCGTCCATGATCCGGCCCTCGTCGATCGCGGCCAGCGCCTCGGGGAGCGTCAGCCAGCCGGTCTCGAACTCCTCGTCGGCGTCGGCGATGCTCGGCGCCTCGACCAGGTCGGTGGCGACGAAGCTGTGCAGCAGCTCGGTGCAGAAGCCGGGGGCGCTGTAGAAGCGCGGCCCCTCGAGCCAGCTGCCCGCCGCAAGGCCGCACTCCTCGGCGAGCTCGCGGGCCGCGGTCGCCAGCGGCGCCTCACCGGGGTCGAGGGTGCCTGCCGGCAGCTCGAGCAGCTCGGCGCCGGCCGGGTGCCGCCACTGCCTGACGGTCGCCAGCCGCTCGCCGTCCCAGGCCGCGATGACGACCGCCCCCGGATGCTCCACGATCTCGCGCCGGGTACGACGCCCGTCTGCGAGCTCGACCTCGTCGACCCGGACGGAGATGAGGCGGCCATCGAAGACCCGCCGGCTGTTCACGGTTCGCTCTTCCATGGACCGATGCTAGCCGCGCCAGCCCCCGGGCGCGCCCGGCACGGAGCCGCGCGTTGCTCCGGCGCGTATAGACAACAGGGTGGGGATGGCTCGGACCGGAGAGCCGCCCCGCCCGCTACGATGCGGCCATGCGTGACCGGGCGCGAGCGATGCGCGGGTGATCGAGGTCGACGGCCTGTCGAAGCGGTTCGGCAGGGTCGAGGCGGTGCGCAACCTCGCCTTCAGCGTCGCCAACGGCGAGATCTTCGGGTTGCTCGGCCCAAATGGGGCGGGCAAGACGACGACGGTGCGGATGCTCGCCGGGCTCATCGGCCCGAGCGCCGGTGACGCGATCGTCAACGGCCACCGGCTGAGCCAGGCCCCGCAGCGCATCCGGGCCATCACCGGCGTCCTGACCGAGAGCCCCGGGCTGCATGATCGACTCACGGCGCGCGAGAACCTCGCGTTCTACGGGCGCCTCTACGGCCTGCAGGGTGGCGCGCTGCGCGAGCGCGTCAGCCGCTACCTCGACGTCGTCGGCCTCGCGTACGCGGCGGACCGCAAGGTCGCCGGGTTCAGCAAGGGGATGCGCCAGAAGGTCGCGATCGCTCGCTCGCTGCTCCACGACCCCGAGGTGATCTACCTCGACGAGCCGACGAGCGGCCTGGATCCCTCGGCAGCCAAGACGGTCCGCGACTTCGTCGCCACGCTGCGCGACCAGGGCCGCACGATCGTCATCTGCACCCACAACCTCGACGAGGCCGAGCGGCTGTGCGATCGGATCGGGATCATGCGCGGCTCGCTGCTCGGCGTCGACACGCCGTCGGCGCTGCGGCGGCTCGGGCGAGCGGCGACGGTGCGGGTCGAGCTCGCCGGCGCGCGGCCGCCCGAGTCGTTCGTGCATGTCATCGCCGATCTTCCGTTCGTCGGCGCCTGCCGCACCGAGCCGTCGGCGCTGCTCGTCGAGGTGCGCGACCCGCGGGGTGACAACCCGGACCTCGTGCGGGCCCTGGTCGAGGCCGGTGCCCGGATCACCGCGGTGCACGAGGAGGCCGCCTCGCTCGAGGAGGTCTACCTGGATTTCGTGACCGATGCCGCCCACGAGCCCGAGGCGACCCGCCCGGGCGCCGCCGCCTAGGACTTCCGATGCGACTCGGCTATGTGCTCGCGATCTTCGGCAAGGAGTGGCGCGACATCTCGCAGAACCGGCTGCTGCTCGGGGCCGTCGTGTTCCCGGCACTCATCTTCGCGGCGATCCCCACCGGCCTCGTGGCCTTCATCGAGGCGCGCGGCCTCGACCCGAGCCAGATGGGCCAGATCGAGCAGTACATCTCGAACTTCCCGGACCTGCCGCCACAGCTCGCGGCGCAGGGCTTCATCGTCACGAACTTCATGGCCTACTTCCTGTTGATCCCGGCCATGGTCCCGATGGCGATCGCCACCCAGTCGGTCATCGGCGAGAAGACGGCGCGCTCGCTCGAGCCACAGCTCGCCACGCCGCTCGAGGTCCCGGAGCTGCTCGCCGGGAAGATGATCGCCGCAGCCCTGCCCGCGATCGGCGCGACCTGGGCCGTCTTCGTCGGCTACGGGCTGGTGAACGGAGCGATCGCCGACCCGCGGCTCACGCGCCTCGTGTTCAGCGACGTATGGCTGGTGGCGATGCTGAGCCTGGTCCCGCTCATCAGCCTCTTTTCGGTGCTGCTCGGCATCGTGGTCAGCAGCCGCGTCAACGACGCGCGCACCGCGCAGCAGATCGGCGGCTTCGTCGTGCTGCCGATCATCGCGGTGGCGGTGGCGCAGTTCTTCGGTGGGCAGGCCACCTTCACGATGCAGCAGGTGATCATGGGCGACCTCATCGTCGCCGGGCTGATCGGCCTGACACTGGCGGTCGGCTCGTGGGCGTTCGATCGCGAGGCGATCCTGACCCGACTCGGCTAGCGTGGCAGCCGCGGGCCAACCGCGGCCAGCACGTCAGCGGTCGGCAGCTCGGGCTCGTCACGCCGCACCTGGACGGTGCGGATCTCCCAGGGCGTCAGCGCGAGCTCCAGCGCATCACCGCTGAGCCCGATGCGGCCGCCGGGGCGGCCGACGATGCTCGCCTCCCTCGCCTCGCGCAAGG
>DAINOY010000246.1:0-3016 GCA_036743735.1 Chloroflexota bacterium | reverse complement strand
ATCGGGATCGGCTGCCGCTACGATGACCGGATCACCGGCAAGACGAGCACGTTTGCGCCGAACGCGACGCTGGTCCACGTCGACGTCGACCGCAGCGAGATCGGGAAGAACGTGCGGACCGACCTGGGGATCGTGGCCGACGCGGGCGACCTGCTCGCCGCGCTCCTGCGCCGCCTGCCAGACTCGGCGCCGCGTGACGCCTGGATGGCGCAGCTGGCCGAGTGGCGCGCCGTCAGCGAGACGCGCTCGTGGCACGGCTCGGGCGCGTGGCGCGAGGGCCGGCTGTCGGCCGACTACGTCGTCGACCAGATCGGTGAGGCGACCAACCACGAGGCGACGCTGGTCAGCGACGTCGGGCAGAACCAGATGTGGGCGGCTCGCTACTTCGGCTTCCGCGAGCCGTTCCGGCACCTCTCGAGCGGTGGTCTCGGCACCATGGGCTATGCGGTCCCCGCCGCGATGGGCGCCGCGCTCGGGACGCCGGAGCGTGAGACCTGGGCGATCGTGGGCGACGGCGGCTTCCAGATGACGATGCAGGAGCTGGCGACGCTGGTGCAGGACCAGATCCCGGTGCGCATCGCGGTCCTCAACAACCATCGGCTGGGGATGATTCGGCAGTGGCAGGAGATCATCTACGACGAGAACTACCACTCTGCCGAGCTGCTCGGCCCCGATCTCGTGCGGCTGTGCGAGGCGTACGGCATCCCGGCCTGGCGCGCCACGAAGCCGGAGGACGTGCCGCGCGTCATCGCCGAGGCGCGGAAGGCGCCGGGGCCTGCGCTCATCGACTTCCACCTCGACGAGGCGCAGAACGTCTATCCGATGATGCTGCCCGGCAAGGGCCTCTCCGACATGGTCGAGGGGGCCGCCGAATGACGGTCGCAGCAGCCGGAGCCACCGCGGCCGCCGTGCCCAGCAGCCGGCGGCACGTCGTCAGCGCCCTGGTCGTGGACCGGCCGGGAACGCTGAACCGTGTGTCGGGCCTGCTGCGGGCGCGCAGCTTCAACATCGAGTCGCTCACCGTGGCGAGCACCCACGAGCCGGGCCGCTCGCGGATGACCATCGCGGTCCGCGGCGACGACGCGCACCTGCGCCAGGTGCTCGCACAGCTCGAGCGGCTGATCGAGGTGCTCGAGGTGCGCGACCTCACCGCGCAGCCGCGCGTCGAGCTGGAGCTGGCGCTGGTCGAGCTCACGCCCCCACAGACGAGCGAGGACCGCCTGGCGGTGAACCGGGTGATCGCGACGACCGGCGGCGAGATGCTCTCCGCCGACGCGTCGGCGTGGCGGCTGCGGCTCACCGGCAGCCCCGAACGCATCGATAACGCCCTTGACGAGCTGCGCGGCCACGGCCTGCGCAACCTCGTCCGCGCCGGCGCCGTGGCCATGGCCGCCAGCACCGGCGTCACGGCAACCAACTCCGCATCTCCAGCACCCCGCAGCACGAACGGAGCACCCGAGGCATGACGAAGCTCATCTACGAGACCGATATCGACGCCCACGCCCTCGACGGCCAGACCGTAGCGGTCATCGGCTATGGCAGCCAGGGCGAGGCACACGCACGCAACCTCGCCGAGTCGGGGGTCGACGTCGTGGTCGGGCTGCGCCCGGACTCGTCGAGCGCGGACCGGGCGCGCGAGGCTGGGCTGCGGGTGACCGATGCCGCATCGGCGACGGGGGAGGCGAGCGTCGTCATGGTCCTCGTCCCGGACACGGCGGCACCATCGGTCTATGCGCGCGAGATCGAGCCGAACCTCCGCGACGGGGCGCTGCTGATGTTCGCCCACGGCTTCAACATCCATTTCGGGGAGATCGACCCGCCCGGTGGCGTCGACGTCGGGATGGTGGCGCCGAAGGGTCCGGGGCACCTCGTGCGAAGCCTGTACGAGGCCGGTGGCGGCGTGCCCGCGCTCTTCGCCGTGCATCGGGATGCGACCGGGACGGCGCGGCAGCGGACGCTCGCCTATGCGCGCGGGATCGGTGCGGCGCGTGCCGGCGTGCTCGAGACGAGCTTTGCCGAGGAGACCGAGACCGACCTCTTCGGCGAGCAGGCCGTGCTGTGCGGTGGCGTGACCTCGCTGGTCCAGGCGGGCTTCGAGACGCTCGTCGATGCCGGCTACCAGCCCGAGCTCGCCTACTTCGAGACGATGCACGAGCTGAAGCTCATCGTCGATCTCATGTACCAGGGCGGCCTCCAGTACATGCGCTACTCGATCAGCGACACCGCCGAGTACGGGGACTACGTCTCGGGCCCGCGGATCGTCGACGAGCGCACCCGCGCCGAGATGAAGCGCATCCTGGGCGAGATCCAGGACGGGTCGTTTGCGAAGCGCTGGATCGAGGAGGGGCGGCGCGGCGCTCCTGAGTTCCGGCGCCTGCGCGCAGAGGGCGCACGGGCCAGGATCGAGCCGGTCGGCGCCGAGCTGCGCTCCCACATGTCGTTCATCAATCCCAAGTCCCCGCCCGCCGGTTGGACCGATGGACCGGCCACCGATCGGGCGCAGCAGCCCGCCGCCGTTGGCGGCACGGAAGAGGCCGTATGACGTCACCACGACCCAGGCAGATCCGCGTCTTCGACACCACCCTGCGTGACGGCGAGCAGACGCCCGGCGCGTCGCTCACCGTCGATGAGAAGGTCCAGGTCGCGCGCCAGCTGGCACGACTGAACGTCGACGTCATCGAGGCCGGCTTCCCGGCCGCTTCCCCCGGTGAGATGGAGGCGGTGCGACGCATCGCCACCGAGGTCGGGGGCGCGAAGGGCGCGCCGGCCATCGCCGCGCTCGCGCGCTGCGTTCCCGCCGACGTGACCGCCGCCGCTGGCGCGCTCGAGGGAGCGCGCCGCTCGCAGCTCCACGTCTTCATCGCGACTTCGGACATCCATCTCCAGCACAAGCTGCGCGCCACGCGCGAGGAGGTGCTGGAGCGGATCACGGCCTGTGTCTCGCAGGCGCGCCGCCTGGTTGGGCCGAAGCAGGAGATCGAGTTCAGCGCCGAGGACGCGTCACGCTCCGACCCGG
>DAINOY010000245.1:0-3037 GCA_036743735.1 Chloroflexota bacterium | reverse complement strand
CTGAACCATACCGGCGCGCACAAGATCAACAACACGCTGGGGCAGGCGCTGCTCACCGTGCCATTACTCGCCGGTTACCTTGTGCGACAGCGGGTGAGGCGGGCTAACTCTCACGGGGTGAGGCCTATTGCAGCGAGCCGACCGTGAGACGCCATAACCCTCAGCCGGTGGGAGTTGTGGCCGCAAAGCGGCCGAGCAGGCGAACCGCCACGTCGTAAGCCTCACGACCTGGGAGTTAGGCAAGACACGCGCTGCGGCCACGAGCGACTACGGAAGCAAAACCACCTTCCCGGCGTGCCGCGACGCGATCAGCTCGAAGCCGCGCTCCCAGTCCCCGAGATCGAAGCGGTGGGTCAGGATCGGCGAGACGTCGAGGGCGCCGGAGCGGAGCAGCGCTTGCGTGCGCTCCCAGGTGTCGTAGATGCGGCGGCCGAAGACGCCGTAGATGCGCAGCCCCTGCTCGATGACGAGGTTGCTCACATCCAGCCGCACGGGCTGGCCGAAGATGCCCAGCAGGCTGATCCGGCCTCCGCGGGTGATGACCGAGAGCGCCTGGTCGAGGGCCGCCTGCGCGCCGCTCATCTCCAGGACGACGTCGACGCCGTCGCCGCCGGTCGCCTCACGGATCCGTCCGGGCGTGGATGGATCGGTGGCATCCAGCGCCAGGTCGGCGCCCATCGTCCGGGCCAGGTCCAGCCGGTACGGCTCGGTGTCTGTCGCCACGACGAGCCCCGCCCCGGCTGCGCGCGCGATCCCAACCGAACAGAGCCCGATCGGCCCGCAGCCGGTGACCAGCACGCTGCGCCCCTCGATCGGCTCGACGAAGGCGGCGTGCACCGCGTTGCCCATGGGCTCCTGGAGTGCCACCACCGCGGGATCGAGCCCGTTCGACTCGATCGCGTTCGCCTCCGGAATGGCGACGTAGTCGGCGAATCCGCCGTCCACGTGCACGCCGATCACGCGCAGGTTGCGGCACAGGTGCTCCATCCCGGCGCGACACTGTGAACAGGTCCAGTCGACGATATGCGACTCGACCCCGACGAGGTCGCCCTCGCGCACGCGTGTGACCCCGGCGCCGGCGCGCGCCACGCGACCCGCGAGCTCGTGCCCCAGGATCCGAGGCGGCACCAGGTTCTCCGCCGCCCATTCGTCCCAGGTGAAGAGATGGTGGTCGGTGCCGCAGATGCTCGCCGCTTCCATCTTCAGCAGCACCTCCCCCGGTCCCGGTGCCGGAATCGGGCGCTCGACCAGCTCGGCACCCGGTGCGGGCGCCGTCTTGGCCAGCGCGCGCATCGTGCCGATGGGGGTCTTCGTCACCGGCGGGCGCCCTCCAGCGCCTCGATCCCGGCGGCGTGGCCGTGGTCGGCGATGCGCGGCACCTCGTCGATCACGGTCGTCTCGATCGCCCCGATCCCCTCGATCTCGCAGCGCAGCAGATCGCCGTCGGCCAGGTAGCGCGGCGGCCGCTGGTAATGGCCCACGCCCGCCGGCGTGCCGGTCGCGATGAGGTCGCCCGGCTCGAGCCGGATGACGGTGCTGACGAACGCAACCAGCGTCGCGACGTCGAAGACCATCTCGGCGGTGCTGCTCTCCTGCCAGGTCTCGCCGTTCACCGACGAGCGCATCGCCAGCGCCTGCGGATCGCCGATCTCGTCGCGGGAGACGACGGCGGGACCGATGGGGGCGAAACCATCGGCGCCTTTCGCCCGCAGCCACTGACGGTCCTCCGCCTGCAGGTCGCGCATCGTGATGTCGTTCACGACCGTGTAGCCGAAGACGTGGTCGAGGGCCTCCGCTGGCCCGATGCGAGAAGCCGAGCGTCCAATCACCACGCCGAGCTCGCATTCGAGGTCGAGCTTTTCCGTCGCCCGTGGTCGCAGAACGCTCCCACCGGGGTCGTTCACCGCGTTGCCGAACTTCGCGAAGAGCATTGGATAGCGCGGCGGCTCGATGTTCTGCTCGCGACAATGGTCGCGGTAGTTGAGCCCGATGCAGATGATCTTTCCGGGTCGCGCCAGCGGAGAGCGGATCGTCAGCCTCGAGCGATCGAGCGGCTCGACGGTCTCGGCCGATGCCCCCGAGGCGAGCAGCTCCCCGACGTCGGCGAAGCCCTCGACGCGGCGCAGCTGCCCGTCGACCTCGGCCACGAGGCGTCGGCGGCCATCGGCATCGCTGACGGAGAGGTAGCGCATCGGGGCCGAGTATAGGCAGCGCTGCTTCCCGCGCTCGAAGCGAGCGGTTGCGAAGGAACGCCACGCGGTCAGGGGCGGCCGGCGCTCGGTTGCTTCCCCGCGCGGACGACGAACGCTACGGCTCGGTGAAGTAGGCGCGTGCGGCGGGCCGGAGGAGGAGCAGCACGAGGGCGATCGAGATGACGATCCCAATGGGGACGAAGAGGAGCGCCCAGCCCGCGGCGGCCTCGGGCGGCATGCCGAGCAGCGTGGGTGGCAGGCCGGCCAGGACCGGAGCCGGAAGCAGGGCGATCGCCAGCGCGAAGCGATGCGCGATGCGCTTGCGCTGCAGCGCGACCGTCACGCCGAAGATCACGAGCGCGAGCTCACCCATCATGAAGATGCCGAGCAGGCTGAACGGGGCCTTCTCGCTGAAGTCGACGAATCCGATGATCCTCGGCAGCAGCAGCCCGGTCACCGCCAGCAGCGCGATCGCCCAGCCGAACCAGAGCAGGACGCCGATGGGCGTGGGCGCGTCGCTATCGTCTCGCGCAGCACGTGCAGCACGTGCAGCACGTGCGGACGGTGCGGGCCGTGGCGGCGCGTCGGATCGGCTGCCGGTTCGAGCGGCGGCACGACGGGCCGCACGATCCTTGGAGCTGCGCTGGGTTCGGGCCATCGGTTGCGATGCTAGCAACTCGCGCGCGCTCGCTCAGCGAGCCGGGTCACGCTCGACGCCGCCCTCCGGTGCGTTGCTGCCCGCCTAGCGAGCCAAATGACGCGAGAAGCCGCGTTCCGGTGCGTTCCTGCTCGCTCAGCGAGCCAACCGCTCCGCCGACGACGCGCTCTCGTACCGTTCTGCTCCC
>DAINOY010000244.1:0-3098 GCA_036743735.1 Chloroflexota bacterium | reverse complement strand
GACATTACTCCCGCTTCAACCTGCCCATGGGTAGGTCACTCGGTTTCGGGTCTACCCGCTGCGACTCAAATCGCCCTGTTCAGACTCGCTTTCGCTGCGGCTGCGTCCTTCACGGACTTAACCTTGCCACACACGGGTAACTCGCCGGCTCATTCTTCAAAAGGCACGCCATCAGGCTACCCGCCGGCCGAAGCCTGCGGGCAACACCCTTTGACTGCTTGTAAGCACGCGGTTTCAGGTGCTGTTTCACTCCCCTCCCGGGGTGCTTTTCACCTTTCCCTCACGGTACTGGTTCACTATCGGTCGCCAAGAGTATTTAGCCTTGGACGGTGGTCCGCCCGGGTTCCCACATGAGAGACCTTCCACGTGGTACTCAGGGACACGGCCAGGAGTCAGAACGCTTTCGTCTACGGGGCTATCACCCGCTCCGGCTGACCTTTCCATGTCGCTTCGACTAACGTTCTGATTTGTAACTCCTCGCGGGACTTGCAGCTCCCGCAGGCCGGCCCTACAACACCGCGACTGCAACGGCTGCAACCTATCGCGCAGCCGCGGTTTGGGCTCCTCCGCTTTCGCTCGCCACTACTCACGGAATATTCTCTGCTCCTCGAGGTACTTAGATGTTTCAGTTCCCTCGGTGTCCTCGGTCAGGCCTATGAATTCAACCTGCCGTACCCAGGCATTACCCTGGGTGGGTTTCCCCATTCGGACATCTCCGGGTGATAACGCTTGCTCGCAGCTCCCCGAAGCATTTCGTCGCCTGCCACGTCCTTCATCGGCTCTTGGCGCCAAGGCATCCACCGCGCGCTCTTAGTAGCTTGACCTAACCTCACGCGGCTAGCGCGAGGCTGGATCGCGTCGGAATTTCCTCGACGAAATCGATGCTTCCAATCTTCGGTTGCTAAGTTCGCCGCCGCGCGGTGTCGCGCGACGACCCGCCGAACTCGTCATCCGCTTGGAATGAACCGCCGGTGGCTCTCGCCATCCCGGCCGATGCTCTCGCGAGCACCGTCTCGGCGTCAGCCTGGTGTCTGCTGACCGATGAGCACGACACGGCGTCGCGCACAGTGGTCAGAAGACCGATTGATTTGGGATTTGAACACATCAGTGCGAGCGGCGTCGATGCCGGTTCCGCACGAGCGGCCGCTACTGTATCACCCACGTGCGGCGTGGTCAAGGAAGCGAGGCGCGTGGTGGAGATGAGGGGACTCGAACCCCTGACCCCCTCCTTGCAAAGGAGGTGCTCTCCCAGCTGAGCTACATCCCCGTGCCGTGCCGGGGTCATCCTAGGTGGTCGAGGACGAGGGGTCAAAGTACGCTCAGCGCAGCACCACCGTGCGGCTGCCATTGAGCAGCACGCGGTGCTCGAGGTGCCAGACGACAGCCCTCGCCAGGGTCAGGCACTCGACGTCTCGACCGACCGCTGCCAGCCCGGCGGCGTCGAGCGTGTGATCGACGCGCTCGACACCCTGCTCGATGATCGGCCCCTCGTCGAGCTCGGCGGTGATGTAGTGGGCCGTCGCGCCGATCAACTTGACGCCGCGCGCGTGGGCCTGCGCGTACGGGTTCGCCCCCGCGAAGCTCGGCAGGAACGAGTGGTGGATATTGATCGCGCGGCCGGCGAGGCGTGCGGTCGCGGCGGGACCCAGGATCTGCATGTAGCGAGCGAGGACGACGAGCTCGACGTCCAGCTCGTCGACGAGCTCGATGAGCCGCCGGTCCGCCTCGTCTCGGGTCGACGGTGTGACCGGCAGATGACGGAACGGGACGCCGTAGCCGGTCGCGAGCTCCGCGAATTCAGGGTGGTTCGACACGACCGCCGCGATCTCGGCCGGCAGCGCGCCGATCCGCTGGCGGTATAGCAGATCGTTGAGGCAGTGGCTGAGCCTCGAGGCCATGACGATGATCCGTGGCCGGTGGGAGCTGTCGTGGAGCTCCCAGGCCATCTCGAACTGGCGACCCACGGGGGCAAAGGCGGCATCCAGCTCGTCGTGGCCGCGCCCCGATTCGGCGGCGAAATGCACGCGCATGAAGAACCGGCCACTCTCCGGATCCCCGAACTGCTGGCTGTCGAGGATGTTGCAGCCCTGGCGCAGGAGGACGCCGCTCACCGCATGGACGATGCCGCGCCGGTCGTCGCAGGAGAGGGTGAGGACGTGTTGAGCGCCGCCCATCGGCCCGGATCCGACCGCGCTCAGGGTGGGGTCAGGCGCCGGCGAGGCTGTGGCGGAAGCGGGCTGCCGTGTGGCCACACGACTTCGCGGATGATGCAGATCGGCGTCTGCTCGCGTGCCTGGCCGAGCGGGTTGTCGGCAAAGAGCGCCTCGACGAATGGCCGGTCGACGCCAGGGCTGGCGCCGAGGACGTTGCAGCCGGCATCGTTCGCGTCGATCACCGCGACCGGCACGCCGAGGCTCGCCGCCAGGGCGCGTGCCGCGCCGCCGGGATCGCGCGGGCCCAGGGTCGCGGCCTGGTTGTAGGGCGGGATCGTGTAGGACGTGGGGCCGTCGATGGCGGCTGCCTGCGGGCCGGCGACGCGGTAGAAGACGCCGTGGACGCCAAACGGCTTCGTCACCGCCGACAGGAACGCGGCGAGGAGGATGCGCGGCACGCCGACCTCGTCGATCGCAAGCTGCATGGTCTGCGGGGTTCCGAGGCCGATGCCGTAGCCCGGACGCGTGACATAGCGCACGAGCAGCCTCGCCAGCCGGCCAGGCCGAATCTGGTCCATTGGGTACGAGCGTCCCTGCGTGATCGCCACCATCCGCTCGCTGACCGCGACGAGCCGGACGTCGTCCCCGAGCGGCTGCGCGTAGCGGGCGACGACCTCCACCGCGTCATCGGCGGATGTCACGAGGTGTGTGCGCACAGGTTGCCGCTGGTACACGATCCCATTCAGCGACGCATGGAGCTCGCGGCCCTCGTTCGGCGCATCGAGCGGTCCGAGCGGCCGGTCCCCAGCCGGGTCGGAGGAACCGGGAGCCTCGAGCGAATCGGACACGCGGGCGCCTCCGTTGGACCTTCGATGGGGCGGGGTGAGGGGTGGTGGGCGTTTCTGGACTCGAACCAGAGACCTCTGCCTTATCAGGGCAGTGCTC
>DAINOY010000243.1:0-3116 GCA_036743735.1 Chloroflexota bacterium | reverse complement strand
GGAGCGTGAATCGTGTGCGCCGAGGCGTTCCGTGGGCAGCGGCTTCTGCTTAGTACCAGCCCCAGGCGTACATGCAAGAAGCGCCAGCCCGCGAAGCCCACGCCGTTCCACGCCCACCGCCCGAAGGCGTCGCAGCCAGCGCCGCGAGCGGGTGTATCACGGGATGGTTGAAACAGCGGGGGAAGCGCCGCTCAGCGGCGAGATGAGTCACGCGGTGACACGAACGGCCGCTTAGCGCTGAGTCTCTGGCCGATTGGCGTCTGCCGAGCGCCGTTTCGGTCACCACGTGACAGGTGCCGGGAAACGCCTCGGAACCTACTTCCGCTCCGAGCTCCGCGGCTCGAAGGCATCCCGGGCCGCGTCGCCCAGGAGCGTGAAGCCGATCACGGTGACGACCAGCGCCACGACCGGCGGGATCACGAGCCACGGTGCGCGCGCCATCAGCTCGGTGCCGTCGTCGATCAGCGAGCCCCACGACGCGCGCGGCATCTGGATGCCGATTCCCAGGAAGGAGAGGGTCGACTCGGCCAGGATCGCCGCCGGGATCCCGAGCGAGACGGCGACGACGATCGGGCCGATCGCGTTCGGCAGCACGTGACGGGTGATGATCCGGAAGTCGCTGACACCCATTGCGCGGGCCGCCTCGACGAACTCGCGGTTGCGCAGCGAGAGCACCTGCGCCCGCATGAGCCGCGCCATGGTGACCCAGGCCGAGAGCGAGATCGCGAGCATGACCAGGAGCAGGCCGTTGAGGACCTTGCCGAAGGGCGTCGAGATGAAGGCCGTGGTGACGATGATGATGAAGAGGATCTCCGGGAACGCGTAGAAGACGTCGGTGAATCGCATCAGCAGCGTGTCGACGCGCCCGCCGAACCAGCCGGCCAGCGCCCCGATCGGCAGGCCGATGAGGATGACGACGAGCTGCGAGGCGAGCGCCACGCTCATGCTCACCTGCGTGCCGTCGATCGTCCTCGACAGGAGGTCGCGGCCCAGGCGATCGGTCCCGAGGAGGTGCTCTGGTGAGAGTGGCGGCAGTGGCCGGCCGTTGTTGGCGACGACCGCCTCGAGGTCCTGGACGCGGTAATCCCAGGGGATGACGTATGGACCGATGATGCTGACGAGCACCAGGAACAGGACGATCAATCCGCCGACGATGGCGGCAGGATTGCGAACCATCCGCGCGACGGCGTCGCCCCAGAAGCCTCGGCCGTGGTCGACCGGCTCCTCTGCCCGCAGCTCGATCGGCTCTGCTGCACCCGTCATGCGCGCGCCCTCGCCGCCTCTCCCGCGCCGTGCCGGATCCGCGGGTCGATGACCCCGTACAGCAGGTCGATGAGCATGTTCACGACGACGACGGCGCCCGCGAAGACGATCGTCATCGCCATCATCGTGCCGTAGTCGCGCTGCCGGATCGACGAGAAGTAGAGGTTCCCGAGGCCGGGGATGCCGAACACGCGCTCGACGACGATCGAGCCGGTGATGAGGACGGCGAGGATCGGTCCGGCGATGGTGATGACCGGGATGAGCGCGTTGCGGAGCATGTGGACCGTCACGATCCGCTGCTCCTCCACGCCCTTGCTGCGCGCGGTGCGGATGTACTCCGCGCCGATGACGTCGAGCATGCTGGCGCGCGTGAAGCGGGCGATCTGTGCCATCGGCAACGCGGCCAGGGCCAGCGTGGGAAGGACCCACGTCTCCGGGCCTGCCCAGCCCTCAGCAGCGAAGTAGATCGCCACGCCGCCCGGGCGGAGTGTCGCGTAGAACGGGGAGCTGAGCCAGAGCTGCAGCATCGTGGCAAGCAGGAAGGCGGGCGCCGCCATGCCGAGCATGGCGATCCCACGCGCGGCGTAGTCGATGAGGCCACGATGGTTCAGCGCGGCGACGATCCCGAGCGGGACGCCGAGGACCACCGCCAGGACGAAGGCCATCGCGCCCAGCTGGAGCGTCGGACCCATCGCGTCGCCGACCAGCTCGTTGACCGAGCGGTCCTGCGTGCTGACCGAGGCACCGAAGTCGCCCTGGACGACGTTTGCCAGCCACTTCACGTACTGCACCGGCAGCGGCTGGTCCAGTCCGAAGCGAGCGTTGAGAGCCTCGACCACCTCGGGATTGAGCTGCCGCCCCTCGCGCAGCCACGGGTTGCCCGGCGCGATGTGCATCACGAAGAACGTGATGAGCGACGCCACGAAGAGCACCGGGATCACCCAGAGCACGCGGCGGATGGCGTAGGTCAGCACCGGCAACGACCTCGAGGGCATGGCCGATGAAGATCGGCCCGATCGATTGGGAGGCGGTTCGCGCGCGGTACGGCGCTCCCGCTTACCTCTCCTACTCGCTCAAGCCGGGCCAGGTTCACTCGCCGGATGCGCCGACATGCTCGGCCACCCATGCCTGGATCGCCTCGAGGTTCGGCTGCAGGATGTAGCCCCGCCCGTCACCGATGTCACCCTCGGAGAGGATGAAGTCCGGCGGCCGCGCCACGGCGCGCGTGACATCGGCCTCCTGCGCGCGGCGCGCGAGCTCGATCAGCGTCGGGAGCTCGTCGAGCGGCAGGTCGGTGTCGAGGGAGCCGAGCGAATCGATGGCGGCCCGAACGTCGACCTCGGTCGCAGGATCGGTCAGCTTCTGGACCAGCGCCAGGAGCAGCTGCTGCTGGCGGTCGGCGCGGTCGTAGTCGGAGTCCTGTCGGGTCCGCACGTACCCCAACGCGGTCGCCGCGTCGAGCTCCTGGGTCCCGGGCTGCAGGTCCAGGCCGATGGGTGGATCACTGAGCGGCTTGTCGACGGTCACCTCCACCCCGCCGCGCCGGGACGCCCGCGCGCCGAGCGCCGGCGGTCACCGCCTGCCGGTAGCGATGGTCGGCGACGTCGCCGGCCGCGAACACGCCGGGGACGTTGGTCATCGTGTGCTGGCGCTGGATGATGTAACCCAGGTCGTCCATGTCGATCTGGACGTAGGCGTCGATCGGGGTGCCGAAGGTGGCCTCCATGGCCGGCACGAGCGTCTCGATGCCGGCCTCGCGCTCGATGGCGTTCACCTTGTCGCGCCAGATCGTCCCGTCCGCGAGCGGCACATCGACGGTGTCACGCGGCAGGCTGAACATCGAGAGCTGCGAC
>DAINOY010000242.1:0-3135 GCA_036743735.1 Chloroflexota bacterium | reverse complement strand
ACTTGCCGAGGCCGGCCCGCTCGAGCTGCAGCGGCACCTCGTAGATGCTGCTCGCGGTCTTCAGCGGGATCACCGCGTGCGAATCGACGTCGGTGAAGAGTGCGACCTTGTCGAGGATCTCCTCGTCGATCGGCTCGTCGCTGCGCAGGATGATGACGTCGGGCTGGATCCCGATGCCGCGCAGCGTGCTCACGCTGTGCTGGGTCGGCTTCGTCTTCAGCTCGCCGGTGGCACCGATCTGCGGCAGCCAGGTGACGTGCACGTAGAGGACGTTGCGGCGCCCGACGTCCTTGCGCATCTGGCGGATCGCCTCGAGGAAGGGCAGCGACTCGATGTCGCCGACCGTGCCGCCAACCTCCACGATGACGACGCCATGCTGCGCGAGACCGCTGGCCGCGACGGAACCCGTGCCCTCGCGCGCGACGCGCGCGATCCGCTCCTTGATCTCGTTCGTGATGTGCGGAATGACCTGCACGGTGCCGCCCAGGTAATCGCCGCGGCGCTCCTTGGCGATCACGCTCTGGTAGATCCGCCCGGTCGTGACGTTCGACGCCTGCGACAGGTTCTCGTCGATGAATCGCTCGTAATGACCCAGGTCGAGGTCGGTCTCCGCCCCGTCGTCGGTCACGAAGACCTCGCCGTGCTGGTACGGCGACATCGTCCCCGGGTCGATGTTGATGTACGGGTCGAGCTTCAGGATGCTGACCGGGATCCCGCGAGCCTTGAGGATGCGCCCGATCGACGCCGCGGTGATCCCCTTGCCGAGGGAGCTCGTGACGCCCCCGGTCACGAACACGTACTTGGGCATCAGACGGGATGGACCTCCGAAGGGCGGCTCGGCGGCCCGAGTCGGGCGGGCACGCAAGTAGGGCGCCTGACGTCTACTCGGGAGGTAAGCATACCCGAAGACCGATGCCGCGCGGCGCGCCGGCCGCGCGGACCTCCGGCATGCGCCGGGCCGTCGGGCTCTACTGCTCGCTCCCCTCGGCGGAGCCGGTCATCTCCGTCGCGGCGTCCTCCGTGTTGAGGACACAGATCACGGTCCGGTCGCCGTCGCCCCACGTCGACTCCGACGGGCGAATCACGGTGATGTAGAGCGCCGAGTCATCGTACGCGGTGCCCACATACGTCTCGAAGGCCGGCCGGCACTGTCCGTCGGCATCGTCGAGGACCGCCTCGTCGCCCGGGTACGGCTCGTCGCTTCCTTGGGTCATGTCGTAGTTGAGGAAGGTCTCGTAGAAGTGCGGCAGCTCGCAATCGACCACGGTGACTTCGTCGACCTGGCTTCCATCGGTGTTGAAGCAGTCGCCGGGCTGCAGGTCGTTGGCCCCGGTCGGCTCACCGTCGCTCGATGGACTCGACGCGACCGATTCGAGAGCCGATTCCGTGGGCTCCGCGGACTCCGTGGCCGGGCTGGATTCGAGGGGCAGCGTGCTGATCGATGCACTCTTGGTCGCATCGCCGCCGGAGCACGCGGTGACCGCCAGGGCCAGCATCAGCAACAGCGCGACGGTGATCGTTCGGAACATCGGTTCGCCTCGTGACGGGTTGGGCAGCCGAAGGCGGCCGTGGGTCATTCTGCACGGTGCGCGCCATCGGTCAATCAGGGCGCCGCCTATCATCGGCGGGTGCCAGCCTGGATCCGCGTCATCCACCCGGCGCCAGCCCTGGCCGTCGTGGTGTTGAGCGCGGCGCTGGCGGTGATCCTTGCCACCGAAGGCGGCGCGCCCGCGGATTGGACCGCCGTGGTCATGACCGTCCTCAGCGTGGCGGGATCGCAGGTCGTCACCGGCGCGACGAACGATCTCGCCGATCGCGAGCGCGACGCCGACACGCGGCCCGAGAAGCCGATCGCGTCCGGCGCGCTGAGCGTCAACGGGGCACTCTGGGTGGCCTCGATCGGGCTGGGCGTGCAGCTGGCCGCGTCGCTGCGACTGGGTGCGCTGCCGCTGGTCCTTGGGGTTTCGGCAACCGCCTCGGCGCTGGCGTACAACCTCGCGCTGTCGCGGACGCCGGCATCGGTCGTCCCCTATCTCGTGAGCTTCGGGATCCTGCCACTCTGGATCGCGGCCGGCGTGGGCGTTCCGCTGGACCGCGTCGTGCCAGCGGCCCTGCTCGTGGCGCCGTTCGCGGCAGCTGCCCATCTCGCCAATGCGGCACGCGACTGGGAGACGGATGCCCAGGAAGGGTCACGCAGCCTTGCCCAGCTGCTCGGCCGCGACCTGTCGCACCGGGTCGCCCTCGGCCTCGCGCTGGGCGTGGGCGCGGTGATCGGTCTCGCTCTCATGCTCGGTGGCCGCACCCCGCCGGCGGTGATCGCATTCGGCCTGCTCGGCCTGGTGGCGGTGGCGCAGGGCGTCGCAAGCCCGCGACGCCTGTGGTACGGGATGCTCGTCGCGGCGGTGGCCTGGACCCTGGCCTGGGGCCTTGCCAGCGGCTGACGGCCAATGGAAACGGGCGCCCGCAGGCGCCCGCACCGGTCTCGAATGAAGCCCCGGAAGGTCAGATGGTGTCGTCGAGCTCCATCGCCTCCTCGTCGCTCTCTTCGGTCAGCTTGAGCCAGACGAAGAGGCCGCCGAGGACGACCATCGGGATCACGATCAGGGCTGCGAGGAGGGCCCCGATGCTCACGAGTAGGACTTTCAACGCCTTCACGATTGCGGCCTCCGCTTTGAGCAGGCTCCGGTCATGGCGTCGGTGAATCCGCGCCGACGTCACGCGCCTGCGGTGCGGCCTCGATCATAGCCAGAATCTCGTCCCGCGTGAATTCGGCGAGCTGGTGGCCCAGCGCGCCACCCTGGGACGTGCCGAGCAGCCGCAGGACGAAGGACCCTTCCTGCTCGAAGAAGAAGACGTCGCGCGCCCGCTGCCCGTCGATGTACTTGCCGAGGACGCGGAGCGCCTGCTCGTAGTAGTTCGCGATCTCGACGTGCGGCTGCGGCGTCGTGCCGCTTCCGCGCTGGTCGGTCGCGTTGTCCATGAGCCGCGCGGCCTCGTCGTCCTCGATCTCGAACGTCTTCTTCACGAGGTGCCCCCCACCCTCGTCGCCCCGGCCGACCGCCGCGGGCGCCAGCCCCTGGAGGATGAAGCCGGGCTCGAGCTCGACGAAGAGCAGCTCCTTCAGCTGCAGGTGGT
>DAINOY010000241.1:0-3165 GCA_036743735.1 Chloroflexota bacterium | reverse complement strand
GAAGCGCGGGTGGTACGGCAGCGAGAGGCGTAGCACCGCCGGCAGGATGATCGGCGCGTGGCCGAAGACCATCGAGATCGCGAAGCCCAGGAAGACGGCGTGCAGCATCGCGTCGTACGCCGCGGTCGGGGGCTGGGCGCCGAAGACGATCCACGCCATGCCGCCGACGATCAGCCAGCCGTAGCCGATGAGCAGCGAGGCGGCCACGAAGCGGGGGAGGCCGCTCATGCGTACGGTCCGGCGCGCAAGGTCGTTGCGAGCCAGCCACAGCGCGACCCAGACGAGGCCGGCACCAGCGAGGCGCGTGCCGAGATCAGCCGCGGCCACGGTCAGCAGCACGCCGCCGCAGAAGGCCGCCGCCCCGAGCGTGAAGGCGAGACGGGCACGCTCAGTGAGCTGCACCAGGCGCGACAGCTCGAGGCGCTCCCCGACGATGGTCAGGACGAGAAAGGCCGCCAGCCACGGCACTGCCTGGCGCGGCGTCCAGCCCAGCGCGAGGAGCAGCGCGGCGCCCAGCCACGCGACGGCGCCCAGGGCCTGGATCGTCCCGTGGAGCGAGCGCTGGATGCGATCGAACGCGACGTACATGGCCACGAACGTGCCTCCGGCAATCGCCAGCAGCAGGCTCGCGATGGCGTCGGGCGCGCCGCCGATCAGCGCGAGCGCGCCGATGCCGGCCGCCAGTGGCGCGAGGTAGCCCCACCACTGACCCAGCGCAACCGCCCGTTCGAGGGCGATCAGCGTGCCGAGGAAGCCGAGCGTCATGAGCAGGCCATGGCTCGCGGCGAGGTGACCGGCCGGCGCTGGCGTCCATACGCCGAGCAGGACGAGCGCGCCGCTCAGCCCGGCCAACAGCCCGACGCCACCGAGGGCGAGGAGCCCGAGGCGCCAGGCTCGCGAGTTCATCGGAGCCAGCCGAGCTGGCGCTTGGCCAGATCGGTCATGAGGTCGGGCGACCATGGCGGGTCGTGCGTGATCTCCACCTCGACGTCGAAGATCGTGTCGATCTCCAGGAGTGCCCAGCGCACGTTCTCGGACAGGTACGGACCGATGGGGCAGGCCGGCGTCGTCATCGTCATCAGGATCTGCGCCACCCCGTCGACCACCACCGCGTCGTACACGAGCCCGAGGTCGACGATGTTCACGCCGAGCTCAGGGTCGATCACCGAGCGCAGCTGCTCGCGCAGCGTCGACTCGTCGACGGCATCGGCGAGCAGGCCGCCCAGGGTCACGCCTTCCGAATCATGCATCGTCGCGGTCCGCCAGGTGTGCCACGCACAGGTCCGGCGCCACGAACGGTTCGAGCCGGATCGCGTCGAGCGGGGCGCCGAGCTCGCGCAAGGCGCCCTGCATCAGCCCCAGGTGGACGCCGCAGACGATCGCCTCGCGCCCGACGGGCAAGGTGCCGAACGGGCATCGGCGCAGCCGAACGGTCGTGTCCGGGCCGGGGCCGGTTGGTGTCTCCGGATCGAACCCTGCGGCGTCGAGGATGGCGACGATGCGAGCCAGGGCCTCGTCGCGGGTCGGTGCGGCAGCCGCGTCGCTCGCCATTGCCCGGCCCCAGCGCCGCCCCGCTCCGCGCGCGGCCGCGGCCGCGTCGGGCAAACCGGCGAGCTGGTCCGCCAGGACGCGTGACAGGGTGGCATAGGGGAGCGCGTCCGGATCGAGCGTGTCGCGATCGATCGAGTACCGGATCGCCGGGCGGCCGCGGCCAGACGACGGCGCGGTCTCGCGCCGCACGAGCCCGGCGTCGGCCAGCAGCTGAAGATGCTCTCGAACCGTGTTCGCGTGCAGGCGGACCGCGGTCGCCAGGTCGCTGACGCGCATCGGGCCCGGTGCCTGGCGGAGCACGGCCAGCAGGCGGCCGCGCGTCTGCCCGGCGAGGGCCTGGTGCTGCTGGGATGACCTCATGGTTGCATTTTGCACGGAAATGACCGTAAATATCAAGCAGCGGGAATCAGCCGCCTCACGAGGATCACGAACCATGGCCATGACCGATGCCCAGGCTGCCGATGCCATCCGCGCGCATCACAGCGAGATGCAGACCGAGCTCCGCAGCCGCGTCGACCGGCTGCTCGACACGGTGCGCACCGAGCGACCGTACGCCGATGCCCACCGGGCAGTGCTTGATTACCTCGAGGGCGAGCTCCTCCCGCATGCCCGCGCCGAGGAGGGCGCCCTCTACCCCGCGGGTGACGTCGGTGCGGCTGCCCTGCTCGTGCGCTCGATGCGCGACGAGCACGTCAACCTCGTCGCCCACGTGACGCAGCTGCGCGCCGCGAGCGACGCCGTGAGCGCCGCCGGGCTTGCGGCCGCCACCCTTGCGCTCTTCGAGTCGCACCTCCACAAGGAGAACGACCTGCTCGTGCCTGCCCTGGTCGATGACCCGAACGTCTCGATCGCCGAGCTGCTCGCCGGCATGCACGAGCTGATCGGCTGACGATGCCACAGGCGCCCGTCGACTCCCTGACGCACATCCTGGCGCGCACGCTGCGCGAGCTGGGCCGCGCCGGCCATCCCGAGGCGGCCAACCGCCTCGCGGCCGAAGCCTATGCACAGCTGCGCCGGAATGAGCCACGGGCCGCGGAGCGCCTGAACGGCGTCATGCACTACCTGGTTCGGCTCGAAGCAGCCGGCCACGAACCCGAAAGGAGCACCCCTGTGACCGATACCCCCCGCCTCGACGTCCGCAGTGAGCCGCCCGTTCGCCGCCACGCGCTGATCTTCGAGACGTTCGAGAAGCTCGCGCCCGATGCCGCCTTCGAGCTCGTGAACGACCACGACCCGAAGCCGCTCTACTACCAGCTGGCTGCCGAGCGCCCGGGAACGTTCACCTGGGAGTACCTCGAGGAGGGGCCGCAGGTCTGGCGTGTGCGCATCGGCCGCGCCTCCGCGTCGGAGCCGGTCGCGTGACCGCCGCGACCGCACCGATCACGATGCTCCTCGGGCTCCCCGCCAGCCCCGCGCCCGCCGCTTCCGACGAGCGCCTCGCGACCGATGCCTGGCGCTGTGGCGTCGACCTCGCCGATGGCTGCGGCGTCTCCGGCGACCAGTGCGAGGAGATCGTCCCGGAGCTGATCGTGGAGCTCATCTAGGCGCTGCGCTCGGAACGCGAGCCGGATGGCACAGGACGAGGCGCTCCCGCGCGATTCGGCTCGCTGAGCG
>DAINOY010000240.1:0-3188 GCA_036743735.1 Chloroflexota bacterium | reverse complement strand
GGCGTCTGGTTGTGGAGAAGGTTGTCCCACCAGTGCCGCGGCACCACCTCGCTGAGGACCACGAGCAGCCGACGTCCCGGATCCTGGCGCTGGAGTGCATCGAGATAGCGCACGAGCGGCCCCAGCAGCGCCCGATACGGCGACTCCACGATCACCAGCTCTGCGCCGCCGCCCAGCTCGGACCACTGCGCACGGAGCGCCGCCACGGTTTCGGGCAGGTTCGTGACGTGGACTGCAACCGGATCCGGCGCGATCGAGCGCGCGAAGGCCAGCGCCTCCAATGACGGCCGGTCCAGGCGCGCCAGCGGAACGACAACCAGAGGTGCCCGCGCCACGGGCAGCTCCACGAACCGTGCCTCGACCGCGCGTTCCGTCGAGCGGTAGTGGTGCCGGATCGCGAGCATCAGGATCACGAGCGCCGGGATCATGATCATGACCAGCCAGGCGCCGCCCAGGAACTTGCTGACCGCCACGATCAGCGCGATGACCCCGGTCGTCGCGGCCCCCAGGCCGTTGACCAGCATCCCGCGCCGCCATCCCGGCTCGCGGCGCTGCCACCAGCGCGTGACCATGCCGGACTGCGACAGGGTGAAGGCCACGAACACGCCCAGCGTGTAGAGCGGGATCAACGCCGTCACCGATGCCGAGAAGGCGACCAACAGCGCCACAGCCACCAAGGCCAGCGCCACGATCCCGGTGGTGAAGGCCAGCCGATCCCCGCGGTACGCGAACTGTCGCGGCATGAAGCCGTCGCGCGCCAGGAAGGACGAAAGGCGCGGGAAGTCGGCGAAGCTCGTGTTCGCGGCCAGCGTGAGGACCGTGGCGGTGGCGACCTGCACCAGCACGAGGTACCAGCCGTCGCCGGTGAGGTGCCGCGCCAGGATGCTCAGCACGGTCTGCTCCTCCGACGGATCGGGGAGGATGCCAAGCACGGAGACGAGCAGGCTGATCCCCACGAAGAGCGTTGCGAACAGCACTGCCGCCCAGGTCAGCGTTGTCCGGGCGTTGCGCCACTCGGGCGGCTTGAAGGCCGGCACCCCATCGCTGATCGCCTCGACGCCGGTCAGCGCCACCGCGCCCGATGAGAACGCGCGGAGGACGAGCAGCAGCGCCAGCGGCTGAACGGCGCCTTCGACCTCAGCCGCGACCCAGTCCGGCGGCGGGTGGTAGTCGGGAACGAAGCCAAGCGCCACGCCCAGCAATCCGTAGCCGATCAAGCCAAGGACGGTGACGATGTACAGGTACGTCGGCGCCATGAAGATCGAGCCCGATTCGCGCACGCCTCGGAGGTTGCCGAGGGTCAGCACCACGACCACCACGACCGCGATCAGGACGCGCTCATCGAAGAGTGCTGGGACGATCGAGGTGATCGCCGCCACGCCGGCGGAGACGGACACGGCGACGGTCAGCGTGTAGTCGATGAGCAGCGCCGCGGCCGCCACGAGGCCGACCGGCGCTCCGAGGTTGTCCGAGGCCACGATGTAGCTCGACGCTCCGTGTGGGTAGGCGCGGATCGTCTGCCGGTACGAGGTGGCCACGATCGCCAGCACCGCCGCGATGACGATCGTCAGCGGCATGACGAGGCTGAAGGCACCGGCTCCGGCCACGACGAGGACCCGCATCATCTCCTCGGTCGCGTACGCGCTGGAGCTGATGTTGTCGCTGCTGAAGACGGCCAGCGCCTTCGTCTTCGTCAGCCGCTCGTGCTCCTCGAGCTCGCTGGAGATGGGCCGGCCGATGAGGAAGCCGCGCACCTTCCCGACCAGGTGCTGCCAGCCACCATCGTCCAGCAGCGTTTCGCGCGTCGCGACGAGGTGACCGTTCTGCCCGCGCTCGAACTCCTCCTCGAAGGGCCGCACGATGCGGACGTAGGCATCGCCGGGTCGCCGCCCCTTTCGTCGCTCGCGGACCTCGAGATGCGGATCGACGCGCGGTAACGGATCCTCGGTATCAGGCACCACGGGCGGCAGGGGCTCCGATCATCGGCTCCGCATGGGCGGTGAAGCGAGCCTGGAAGGTCGGTCCGTCGAGCCGCAGCGTGACGACGCAGTCGAACTCCTGGGCGAGCCGCCGTGCGGCGGCGAGCACTGGCAGCGCGGAGCCGCCGTCCCCGGGGAGGCGGCCGCTGACGCTGACGGTGGAGACGTCGCCGGGTGCCGAGCGGAGCAGCTGGCAGGCGGCGCGAAGTGAGGCAACGGTGCGAGCGGAGGCCGCCGCGCCATCGAGAGTCGTGAGCATGTTCGAAGGCTCAGCATGGACCCTGCGCCCTCAACGGCGGGTCAACAACGGCCCGCCGAGCCTCAACGAATGCTCAACATCCGCTGTGCACGACTCAGAGCATGCGGCGCCGACCTCAACGCGGGTGTATACCGACCCTGAATGGTCCGAACGCTGGCAGCGCGTGTCGTGGCCGGTGGGCCGCGGCTTCGCTATGCGGTTGCCCTGGGTGCATGCCTCGTGGCGACCGGCATCGTTGCGATGCTGCCCCACGCGCTGTGGCTGGCCAGCGGCGCGCTGATCTACCTCCTCGCCGTGCTGGGCGTCTCGGTGCTGGCGGGCAGGGGGCCGGGAATCGCGGCCTCGCTCGTTTCCTTCGCGGCGCTCGACTTCCTGTTCGTCGACCCGCGGTTCACGCTCACCATCTCGGACCCCAATGAGTGGACCGCGCTGCTGACGCTCCTCGTCGTCTCGGTCGTCAGCTCGCAGCTCGCCGCCGGGCAGCGCGACCGCGTCATGGAGGCGGAAGCGCGAGAGCGCGAGGCGCGCGTGCTGCACGACCTCACCGACCTTCTCGCCTCGGGCGACTTCAGCGCGGCACTGCGATCCGTCGCCGAGCGGCTGCGCGCCGAGCTGTCCGCGGAGGCGGTGACGATCAGCGTGGCAGCCGATGACCTCGTCAGCGCCCGGGTCGAGGCCGGCACGGAAGCGGGTCGCACATCGCTGCGCTCGCTTCCGGGACCGATGCACGTGCTCGCCGAGGGCCACCCCGCCAGCGCCGGCCGTTCGGGCGAGCCCGGGAGGTGGCTGCGCGTGCGGCCCGCCCATCGGCCTGAAGGCAGGCTTCCGCGGAATGTGGCTCGCGCGCCGGTTCGTCGCGCTGACGAACAACTCGGGGAGGTCCTGGTGCTCTGGGAAACCGGCGTCCAGCCGGGCGTCCCGCAGGCGCGGCTGCTCGACACGGTCACCGC
>DAINOY010000239.1:0-3210 GCA_036743735.1 Chloroflexota bacterium | reverse complement strand
GATGCCGTTCTCATTCCAGCCGTTCGCCAGCTCGGCCGCGATCCGCAGCCCGCGCCGCCCCTGGGTGCCGAGCCAGATCGGCGGGCCGTTCGGGGTGAGGGGGGCCGGCCGGCAGTAGGCATCGGCGAGGCGGTAGGGCGGCGCATCGAGCGAGACGCCGTCGGGCGATGACCACAACGCCCGGATCACCTGCACCGCGCTGCGCAGGTCAGTGATCCGCTCGCCGATCGGCGGCATCGGGATGCCGTACATCGCGTGCTCCTGCTCGTGCCAGCCGGCGCCGAGCCCCAGCACGAAGCGCCCGCCGCTGATGTGGTCGAGCGTGGCGCCGGCCTTGGCGAGCACGGCCGGGTGGCGGTACGTGTTCGAGAGCACCAGGTGGCCGACCTGGAGCCGATGCGTGCGCGCCGCCAGCGCACTGAGCGCGCTGATCGCCTCGTGCGACGGCCCGTTCGGGACCGAGAGCGACAGGAAATGGTCGAAGATCCAGGCGGAGTCGAAGACCTCGAGCTGATCGCCGAGCTCCCACGTGGCGAGGAGCACTGACCAGTCGACGTCGGTCTGTGAGGTCTTGAACCCGATCTTCATCGTCGCTCGCAGTCTACGTGGCTGTCCCGTTCCGGGGGTTGAGCTCTGATTCAGATGGGTGCATCAGAGCGCGCCGTTCGCCTCCGTCCTGTTTCGCTTGAACCACCCCGGCGAATCAGCGCCCGCAGGACGGGGATCAGATGCGGGATCTGATGCACCCAGCTGAATCAGCGGCGCGACTCGCAATCAGCGGCTGGGTTCGAGCTGCGCGACTCGCAATCAGCGGCGGGCTCGTACACTATGAAATTCGAAGCGAACCGCGGGACCGCCACCGAGCGTGTGGCATCGGTCCTGCCGAAGGAGCCCGAAGTGACTGACCCTGAGCTCTCTGTGCACGACGTGCTGTCGCGCGAGCTGCGCGACTGGATGACCGCCGAGCTCCGGTATCCGGTGCTCGCCATTATCACGCCCTCAGGGGCGCCGAACCAGTCGGTGATGTGGTTCGACCTCGACCGCGAGGACCACGACACGATCGTCATGAACACGCGCGTCGGTCGCGCGAAGGAGCGCTGGCTGCGCGACGACCCGCGGGTGAGCCTCCTGTTCGAGGATGGCCTGGTCTGGTACGCGATGCAGGGAACGATCGAGTTCGACGACGACCGCGAGCGGGCGCTGGCCGATATCAAGGCCCTGGCGCGTCGCTATGACAGCAACCCGGAGAAGTTCAACGGACAGGAGCGCGCAACGCTGCGCATGAAGGTCGAGAAGGTCATCGCGCATGACCGCTGAGCGGCGACGGAGCCGCTCCTTCCGGGGCCCCGGCGGCGCATGACGCTGCTGCGCATGGACAACGTCCTCGTCGTGGTCGACGACCTCGACGCGGCGATCGCCTTCTTCGCCGAGCTGGGGCTGGAGCTCGAGGGCCGGGCAACGGTCGAGGGACCGTCCGTCGACCGGCTCGTCGGGCTCGATGGCGTCCGAAGCGAGATCGCGACGATGCGCACCCCGGACGGGCATGGCCGGGTGGAGCTGGACAAGTTCCACGCGCCCGAGGCAGTCAGACGGGAGCCGGACAGCGCGCCGGTGAACACCCTGGGGATGCGTCGCATCATGTTCGCGGTGGACGGCATCGACGAGATCATCGGTCGTCTCCGGACCCGCGGCGCCGAGCTCATCGGCGAGGTGGTCCAGTACGACGACGCGTACCGGCTCGGGTACGTGCGCGGGCCCGAGGGGCTCATCGTCGGCCTCACCGAGCAGATCAGCTGATGTGGCTCCTCACGTGACGCAGGTGAAGCTCGGGCTGCTGGCCTGGAACCAGTACACCGACTGGCCGTCGCTGCGCGAGGCGGGCGTACGGGCCGACCAGCTCGGGTTCGACAGCCTCTGGACCTGGGACCATCTCTACCCGATCGTGGGGTCGCACGAAGGTCCGATCTTCGAGGGATGGCTCACCCTCGCCGCCTGGGCCGAGGCGACCTCGAACGTCAGCCTGGGCCTCATGGTCGGCGCCAACACGTTCCGCAACCCGGCGCTCGTGGTGAAGCAGGCCACGACGCTCGATCACATCAGCGGCGGAAGGGCGGTGCTCGGCATCGGCGGCGCCTGGTTCGAGACGGAGCACCGGGCGTTCGGCCTGGAGTTCGGCGGCTCGCCGGGGGAGCGGCTGCGCTGGCTCGACGAGGCAGCCCGGATCATGCGCGGCATGATCGACGGCGAGGAACCCTCCGGGACGAAGTACTACGCCACCCGCGAGGTGCGCAACGACCCGCCGCCCGTGCATCGCATCCCGCTCCTCGTCGGGGGCGGCGGAGAGCGCAGGACGCTGCGCACCGTGGCGCGGTACGCCGACGCCTGCAACTTCGGTGGCGGGATCGAGAACGTGCGACGCAAGGAGGCGGTGCTGCGGCAGCGTTGCGAGGAGATCGGCCGCGACCCTGCGGAGATCGAGCGCACGACCGGCACCGGGGTCATCGTCATCCGCGACACGCTCGAGGAGGCGCGCGAGGTGCTGCGAGCCACCTTCCACCACAACGGCCGGGCTCGCACGTGGGGCGACCAGCCGATCGGCACGCCGGACATGGTCGCGGACCGACTGCGCCCCTTCGTCGAGCTGGGCTTCCGGCATCTCATCGTGGGCTGCCCGCACCCGTACGACCAGGAGACGCTGGAGCGGCTCGTGCGCGAGGTGAAGCCGATGCTGGAGTCCGCCTGACGGCTACCCTGCGCGCATGACGCGCGTCGTCCTTCTCGCCGGCGGCACCGGCGGCGCCAAGCTCGCCGATGGCTTCGCCCGCGTCCTTGACCCCGGCGCGTTGACGGTCGTCGTCAACGTCGGCGACGACTTCGAGCTCTGGGGCCTCCAGATCTGCCCCGACCTCGACTCGGTGACGTACGCCCTCGGCGGCCTCACGGATCCCGAACGCGGCTGGGGCGTCCGCGACGACACCTGGACCGCCCTGGGCATGCTGGGGCGTCTCGGCGCGCCCGACTGGTTCCGGATCGGCGACGCCGACCTCGCCCTGCACGTCCGGCGGAGCGCGCTGCTCCGCAGTGGCTCCTCACTGACCGATGCGACGTCCGCCATCACGGCCGCCAATCCCAAAGATGTTGAAGGCCAGGTGTTTTACGCGCTGGCGCTGCTGGCCAACGCATCGCCGATGGACAAGACGCACGCGAAAC
>DAINOY010000238.1:0-3226 GCA_036743735.1 Chloroflexota bacterium | reverse complement strand
CTGGGGCAGTCCGTCGAGCTCGGGGAAGGCGGTCGCGGCATCGCTCAGCTGCTCGACCTGCAGCCTCGAGCGGCCGCCGTCGATGAAGGCGAAGGTGCGCGTCCCGGGCCACCACGGCTCGAAGAAGTAAGCGGCATCGTCGAAGGCGCCGGCCACCTCGGTCGGCTGCATCGGGCGGATCCGCGCGGGAAGAACCGAACGCCGATCGGCGGCGATCGGGAGGTCGAGCTGGTGGTCGTGCCCGGCCAGGGTCAGGCCGTCTTGCGGCGCCGAGCGGGACGCTCGGCCGGCTCGGCCTCCTCGGCTTCCTGCTTGGCGCCCGCCTTGCGCGTCTCACGCGCCGCCGCGACCGACGCCTCGAGCGCGGCCATCAGGTCGCCGATCTTCGTCGGCTCGGTGCGCTGCGCCGGCTCCGGCACCTCGCCCGCGACCTTCGCCTCGATCACCGCCATCAGCGCCTGGCGGTAGTCGTCACGGTAGTCGTCGGCGCTGAAGTTGCCGGTCATGCTCGCCACCAGCTGCTCCGCCATCTGGCGCTCCGCCGGCTTGAAGTCCATCTCCGCATCGGGGAGGTCCAGCTCCTCGATCGAGCGCACCTCGTCCGGCCAGTGCAGCGTGGTGAGCAGCATCGTGCTCGTGTAGGGGTTGAGCGCGGCCAGCTGCTCGCGGTCTTTGAGCACGATCTTGCAGATCGCCGTCTTGCCGGCATCGGCCAGGACCGATTTCAGGAGGTAGAACGCCTTGCGCCCGACCGGCTCAGGCTCGAGGTAGTAGGCCTGCTTCACGAACTGCGTGCCCTGGTCCTCGCGCGAGGTGTTGATGAACATCTCGATCTCGATCGCCCGCAGCGTCTTCAGCGGGATCGCGTCGATCTCCTCCTCGCCGACCACGACGTACTTGCCCTTGGCGTACTCGTAGCCTCGCACCGTCTCGGAGCGCGGGATGACCTCGTCGTGGTACGGGCAGTAGACCTTCATCTGGATCCGGTTCAGGCAGCTCGCATGGAGCAGGTTGAACCCGATGCCTCCCGATTCGGTCGCCAGGTACAGCTTGACGGGGATCGTCACCAACCCGAACTGGATGGCGCCCCGCCACATCGAACGTGCCATGTGCCTCGAGGTTCCTCGTGCGGACCGGGACGGATGCGCCGTGCCCTGCGCTCCCGAACCGGGAGCGGGAGCATACACCTGCGATGCAACCCCGCCCCAGCCGCCGAAGGTACCGGTCCGGTCCCGCCGTAACGACACGATGCGGCCATTGCCTGCGGCACACGGCCTGCGAAGATGGGCGGTGATGAACCCGCAGCTCGATGCCGTGTCGCCCGCCGAGGGCACGCCGCGCGCCTACATCCTCGAGGATGACGTCGCCATCGCCGCCCTCGAGGCCGACGTGCTGCGCGACCTCGGATTCAGCGTGATCACCTGCGCCCGCATCGTCGAGCTGGGCGATCTCATGGAGCTGGCGCTGCCCCACCTCCTCGTCGTGGACGTGATGCTGCCCGACGGGGACGGCGGCGACATCACCGAGCTGCTGCGCACCGCATGGCCGGGGATCCCGGTGATCATCGTCAGCGCCGCCTCGCGCGAGCGGCTGCACGAGCTGCGTGACCTGGGGCCGATCGTCACCAAGCCGTTCGACATCCACGAGTTCGCGAGCGCGGCGGTGCAGGCGGTGAACACTCCGCGCTCACTGGAAGGCGCGCGAGAGAGTGGCCCGGCGCGCGACGAGGGCGCCTCGGCCGCACCGATCGCCGAGCGAGCCTCGGCGGGGTGAGCTCAGCCGGACGGCGCCACCCGGCCCGGTCCCGTCACGGTCACCAGCTCGCTCGTCCCCGGAACACCGTCGCGGTCGATCCGGTATCGGTGCTCCACCTCCGCGCTCGCCGAGAGCATCGCGTTCACCGGGCAGTAGTGGGTGGCCGACAGCTCGATCGAGCGGCGCAGCGCCTCCGGCGTGACATCGCCCTCCAGCCGGTGCTCGACCACGATGCTGGTATAGACGCGCGGGTGATCGGCGGCGCGCTCGCCGGTGACGTGGATGGTGTAGCGCGCCGCGCGCTGCCGCTTCTTGCGCAGGATGCTGGCGACGTCCATCGACGTGCAGCCGGCGAGTGCGGCCAGGATGCCGTCGATCGGATCGGCGGCGCTGCCGTCCCCGTCGGGTGGACCGACGTCGAAGTCCAGGTGATGGCCACCCTCTGTCGTCGCCTCCACGCGCATGCGCTGCGGATCGATGAAGGTGGCTTCCACGGTCACGCTCATGACCCGATCCTAGCAGCGTGGCCCCTGGTGGCCGGATGCGCCTGATCCGCCCAGCCCCGGCGACCGAGAGCGCGCCGCTCTGGCGACGCCCGGCCGGCGTGGCGATCGGCTTCGTCGTCGTGGGCCTCCTGGCCGTGCTCGTGGTCGCGCTTGCGCCGCGCGGCGCGGACCGCTCGGTTGCCGGCCTCGCCGCTGCTGCGGGCGGCCTCGCGATCGGGATCGGGCTGGCGATCGGCTGGCGCGGCTATCGCGGGCGCGGTCCGTCGCCGGCCGATGATGACCTGGCCCGGCTGCTGGGTCCGCTCTTCGACGATTCGTACGTCCTCGTCGCCTCGCCGCAGCTGCCGATCCGCGCGCCGGATCTCGCCGCGCTGCTCGTCGGGCCGCCCGGTGTCCGGGTCATCCTGGCGCGGGCGTGGGACGGCCACTACCGGCTGGCCGGGAAGCGCTGGGAGTACGACACCCGCTCACGGCGCGGTTGGATCGCGTGCCGCACGAACCCGACCTGGGAGGCATCGCGCGTCCGCGAGGCGGTCGTGCGCTGGGCGCGCGATGCCGGCCTGGACGCCAACCTGCCGATCGAGCCCGCCGTGGTCTTCCCGCGCCGCGAAAGTCACGTCGCGCTCGAGGAGCCGGCGATCGAGGTCGTGACGCAGGACAACGCGCCGTGGTGGGCCGGGCGCATCGGCCGCACCCAGCGGCTCGATGCCGCCCGCGTCGATCGCTTCGTCCGCGCGGTCGTGGACGCGGGCCGCACGCCGGCGACACCAACCAGTCCGCCGGCCGCGATCCCCGAACAGCGGTAGGCCGCGACCCGACCCTCGGTCAGGCGCGGTCGACGATCGTGATCAGGCGCGTGATCCTGGCGCGCCGCTCGTCCGCATCCGTCTCATCGCCGCCCTCCTGCAGCTCGACCAGCTCTTCCAGCAGGACCCCGCGTAGGGCATCGCGTTCGCTGCGGTGCA
>DAINOY010000237.1:0-3229 GCA_036743735.1 Chloroflexota bacterium | reverse complement strand
GCAGATGGCGGTCAGCTTGGTGACCTGGTCGGCGAGCGCCATGAGTCGCGGCATGGGGCCGAACGGGACGCCGCGAAAGTCACGGTCGAGCCCGGTGACGAGCACCTGCTTCCCGCCGTCTGCGAGCTGCTCGACGACCTCGGGGAGATGCTCGTCGAAGAACTGCCCTTCCTCGACCGCCACGATGTCCGCCTCGCCCACCACACCGGGGATCTCGGATGAGCCGTCCACCGCGATGGCGCGGTGGTGAGCACCCGAGCGTGAGATGACCGTCACGGCATCGGTCCGCGTGTCGAGACGCGGCTTGACCAGGACCACCTCGCGGCCGGCGATGGCGAAGCGGCGGAGCAGCCGCAGCATCTCGTCGGTCTTGCCACAGAACATGCAGCCGCAGATCACGTGGACCCAACCCGAGGTGTAGAACATCATCCGCCGCGCCGTGCGCCGATGGACGGTGGCCCCGCCTCAATCACCGACGACGGCGTCCTCAGCTTCCGGCGATCCGAGTGCCTCCTCGAGCGCGGCCTTCATGACGTCGACATCGGCCTCACGCTTCGTCCAGAGCCGGAAGGCGATCGCGGATGCCGCCAGGAAGCTCGCCTGCCCATTCGTGACGGTCCCGCCGCGCGCCTTCGCGCCGCGCATGAGCGGCGTCGGCGTCGAGCTGAGCGACAGGTCGAGCACGGCGAGCCCGTCGGGCAGGATCTCGTCAGGGATCGGGCTCGTCCCGGGATCGGTCTCGGCGGTCGCATGGATGAGCAGCGGCGACTTCGCTAGCTCCGACTCCAGGATCGCCTCGTGCCACGGTCGAGCGCGCAGCTCCATGTGCCGCGCACCCCGCCCGAAGTGGGCAACGAGCGCCTCGGCCTTGTGGAGGTGGCGGTTGAAGACCGAGACATGCTGGAAGCCGGACTGGATGAGCACCGCCACTGCGGCCCTCGCACCGCCACCCGCTCCGAGCACCACGCCCTGCCGCGGCCACTTTCCCTTGACCTTGGGCAGGATCGCCGTGAGCCCGGCGCGGATCCCATCGGCATCGGTGTTGTGGCCGCGGAGCTTGCCGCCATCGACCACGATGACGTTCGCCGCTCCGCTGGCCCGCGCGTCGTCCGAGAGGGCGTCGAGGAGGGCCGGCACCTTCTCCTTGTGCGGGGAGCGGATCATCGCCCCGATGGCGTCTTCGCGCTTCCGCAGCTCGCCGATGGCATCGGCCAGCTGGTGCGGGCGGCGGTCCCAGTGCTCGATCTCGATCTCGATCCCGGCGGCCTCGAAGGCAGCGCGCTGCACGCTGTCCGAGACGCTGTCGGCCACCGAACGACCGATGATGGGAAGGCGCTGCACGGCCATGGCAACTCTCGTGGATGGGGCGGTCCGGCCGCGGCTGCGACCAGCCGCCGGGTCGTCGCTTCGTGGGGCTCCATGCTATCATCGGCGCCGGTCTCGGAGAGGTCGCATAGTGGCCTAGTGCGGCGGTTTGCTAAACCGTTGAAGGGGGTTTCCTCTTCCGAGGGTTCGAATCCCTCCCTCTCCGCCACTCCGGCGTGCCGATGTGCCCGTAGCTCAGTGGATAGAGCGTCAGGTTGCGGACCTGAAGGTCGGAGGTTCGAGTCCTCTCGGGCACGCCACTCCACATCGGCCGGTACGAATGAGCCATGGGCGTCCCATCGGCCTCTTCGTCAGGCTGTGCCGATGGACACCGAGCTCCTCGCCCGCCTGATCGCCTACGCCGGGCTGATCGCGGCGACGATCGAGTACTGCGAGATCCTGAAACGTCGGCTCGTGGCCCGCCAGCTGGTGGCCGAGGAGTGGGTGAACCGGGCGGTCGGTCTCCAGGGACTGGCGCGCCTCTTCCTCACCGACGACCGCTGACCCGCTCTCGCTGACGGCGTCCTGACTGGCGGCTACCAGGCCAGAAGTCCGCGATGGCGGACACGGAACGTGATCGCAACGGCCGCGCGCGCCTGCGCACGCTCCGCCATCTCGCCATCTGATCGTTCAGGCGTACATCTGGCTGATTCCGCAGGGCGGAACCGCGCCCCGGGTACGTCCCGGCGTACTTCTGGCCATCTTGCCAGTCGACGGCGAGCCGCCCCCTACGCTGCCCCCTTGAATGCCGCAATCCGGCGGGCGCTCTCCGCGATCCGCTCGGCGCTGATCGTCCCGTCCCGCACGAAGCCCTCGATGAGGTCGATCGTCCGGCCCACGATGCCGTCCTCGTAGACCTGCTGGTTCGCGATCGTGAGGATGTCGATGCCCGCGTCGATCGCCAGCCGCACCGCCTCTTCGTAGCCGTACGCGTCGCGGATGGCGCCCATCTGCATGTCGTCGCTGATGACGACCCCGTCCCAGCCGAGCTCGCCGCGCAGCAGCCCGGTCACCGTTGGCTTCGAGAGCGTGGCCGGATGCTCCGGATCGAGGCGAGCGTTGAAGATGTGGGCGGTGAGGACCGCGTCGGTCATCCCGTCTGTGACCAAGGTGCGAAACGGCTCGAGCTCGACATCGGTCCAGACATCGGTCACATCCACCACCCCCAGGTGGGTGTCCGCGCGGGCGCTGCCCTGCCCGGGATAGTGCTTCAGCGCCGTCTTCACCCCAATGGACCGATGTCCCCGCACGAACGCCTCCGCCTGCGCGCTGACCATGGCCGGATCCGCGCCGAAGCTGCGCCCGATCGCGCCGATGATCGGATTCGCGGGGTTGATGTCGAGGTCGACCACCGGGGCCAGGTTGAGCCCGATGCCGACGCTGGCCAGCGTCTGCGCGACGGCCCGCCCGGCCGCCTCCGTCTGCGAAGGGTCGCCGATGGCCCCGAGCTCGGCCGCCGAGCTCGTCGGTGGGAACCCATGCAACGGGCCGAGGCGCGCGACCTGGCCGCCCTCCTCGTCGACCGCCACGAGGAGCGGCGCGCTGCTCGCGTCGCGCAACGCTGCAACGAGCGCCCCCAGCTGCTCGGGCGAGACGATGTTGCGCACCGTGGAGCCGGTCGGCGTGTCGAAGTCGAAGAGCAGCACGCCGCCCAGGCCTCGGTCGTGAATATCGGCCAGGATGGGCGCTGCCTCCTCGGCCGTCGTTCCACGGAAGCCGACGAGCAGCATCTGTGCGATCTGCGCACGAAGATCCGCTGCGGGCGTCGGGCTCGGGGTGGGGGAGCGGCTCGATGACGCGTGAGGCGTCGGCGATGGCGTCGACGTCGGCAGCCTCGTGGCGCGGGGCGTTTCGGTCCCGGCTC
>DAINOY010000236.1:0-3269 GCA_036743735.1 Chloroflexota bacterium | reverse complement strand
ATCGTCGGGACCGCCTGGCCGACCGCCGGATCTGCGGTGTCCTTGTTGTAGGTCGGGAGCGCGGTGCCCTGCACCCGGACGGCCGCGGTGGCGGGTTCAGCCGTTCCGGACGACCCGCCGCCGCTGAGCGCCAGCGCCACGGCACCGACCAGCAGGAGGACGAGGACGATCCCGCCGACGATGAGCAGCGTCGGGGTCTTCGAGGTTGTCACGGGCTGCGCCCGCCGCGGCATGCCGCGGCTGCGGGCGCGGGTAGAGGTCATGAATCGGAACTCCTAGGAACGAGCAGGGTGAGGATGGCGATGATCGAGATGAAGCCGATCAGCGCCATCACCGGAATCGTGACGAAGCCGAAGCGTTCGACGTAGATCGCCGAGCATGGGACGTCGAGCGAGCACGAGCCCGACGGCAGGCCGGGGAGACGCTGGAGCGCGACGTGGTAGGCCGAGATGAGGCCGCCGACCGCCGCGACCGGCACGCCGTAGCGCCGCACCAGCGCGTCGTCACGCCAGGCCGCGATGCCGAGCAGGATGACCTGCGGGTACATCGCGATCCGCTGGTACCAGCACAGCGTGCACGGGACGAAGCCGACGACCTCGGAGAGGTAGAGGCTGCCAAGCGTGGCGGTGAGCGCGACGAGGAAGGCGAGCCAGAGTCCGGCTGGACCGATGCTGGTGCGCACGGCTTCCAACGCCCTCGCGGCGCCGGCCGAGGTTCGGCCGGCGATGGCGAGCACGATGAGCCCGATCGCCCCGGCCGCTGCGACGAGCGCGAGCAGCGCGAGAAAGGTCGTGACAACGAGTGGGCTCATCGATCCCATGCTGCCACGGATTCCGTGGCGGGACACCCTGCCGTTCGGCCCACAGGCCGGGCCCATCTGTCCCGGGACGTCGCGGCGCGGACGGCGGCCTCAGCGCCAGTCGATGGCCGCGACCTCGACCGGCTCGCTGATTCCCTTGAGCTCGAGAAGGCGGCGCTCCAGCGGCAGGCTCGATCGCCGTGATGCGGTCAGCGTCCCGCTGCTGACGAGGATCTCGGAGCCGGCGGCTGCCGCCCCGATCCGCGCGGCCTGGTTCACGCCGATGCCGAGATAATCGAGGCCCGACCGGCTCGCCTCGGCCCGGTGCAGCCCGATGCGCACCGCCGGCGCGAAGCCCTGCGAGCGGCGCTGCTCCGCCAGCCGGCGCTGGATGGCGATCGCCGTGTCGATGGCCCGGTCCGGATCGTCGAAGGCGACGAAGAACCCGTCACCGGTCGCCTTGATCACCTCGCCGCCGTGCTGGTCGACGATTGCGCGTAGCGCCTGGTCATGCCAGCGGATGAGCTCGTCCCACGCCTCGTCGCCGACCAGCTCGGCGATGCGCGTCGAGTCGACGATGTCGGTGAAGACGAACGTGCGCGTGATGCGCTCGGCCCCCGGGCCCGCAGCGCTCGATGCCTCGGCCGAGGCTTCGAGCGTCGCGAGCAACGCATCCGCCTTGCGGAGTGCGAGCGCAGCACCGAGCCGCTCGAGCGCGGTGCGCGCCACGCGAGCCTCCAGCGCGGCGGCCCGCGATTCGCCCGCGGCACTGAACGACGCGGCGAGCTCGAGGCGAGCGAGCGCCGCCTCGTACGGCGCGTCATCGGAGGCAAAGAGCTCCACGGCACGCTGCAGGTGCTGGATCGCGCTCGTGTGGTCACCCCCGGCCGCTGCGGTCGCGCCGCTCGCGGCCGCAGCCACCGCCTCGGCCGAGGCGTTGCGATAGCGAGCGGCGAGGCTCTCGAGTTCGGCCGCGGCGCCCGCGGCCGTCTCGACGTCGTTCGCAGCCAGCGCGATCTCGACGCGCGCGTCGAGCAGCGGGATGCGGTGCAGCCCGCTGTCGGGGGTCGCGCGCCAGGCCGGCAGCTTCATCGGAGCGTCGAGCGCACGGCCGATCGACGCGACCGCCTCGGTCACGCGACCCTGCGCCAGGCGCAGCAACGAGAGCGCCGGCTCAGGATCCGTCCCAAGCGCGTGTGCCCGCAGCAGCGCCTCCTCTGCGGCGGGCAGGTCACCGCGCCGGAGACGGATCTCGCCAACCTCGTAGAACGCCATGCCGACCGCGGCGGGAACGTAACCCTCCAGCTCGATGGCCGCCTGGCGAGCCTCCGCCTCGGCCTCGAGCCAGTCGCCACGCCGCCGCTTGATCCCGGCGCGAAAGACGCGGCACATGCCGGGATAGCCATTGATCCCCTCGCGCCGGCACCAGCGGTCCTGCGCCTCGGTCCATTCGGCTGCCCGACGCCACTCGCCCAGGGCGGTGCACGCCTCGATCGTCGTGCAGCACACGCCGCCAGCGGTACCGGGATCGATCTCACCGGAGACGGCGGCGATCGTGGCCTCGTCGACGAGCATCAGGCCCTCGGCGACGTCTCCTTTCGTGACCAGCGCGGATCCCTTCTCGCTCAGCGCCAGCGCCTCGAGGTTGCGGTCCTTGATCCGGCGCGCGATGTCGAGGGCGCGGGTCGCCTCGGCCAGCGCCGTCTCCTCGTCGCCGGTGATCGCGGCGTACATCGAGCGCGTCGCCGCGAGCCAGCCGTGCCCGACCCCCTCGGGCACGCCCTCGAGCAGCCGACCGGCCCGACTGAGCCACGCCTGCGCAACGTTGTGTGCATTGCGGAACACGTTGTCACGGCCGAGCAGGATCGCGGTCTCGACCGCAGTCTCGAGGTCATTCGCCTTGACGGCGGCCGCGTAGGCACGCTCCCTTGCGTCGATCGTGACGGGCAGCCTGCCGGTCCACCACGCCGCCTGTGCGAAGAGGGCCAGCTCCGCCGGACTGAGCCGCTCCGCAGCATCCTCGGCTGCTAGGAGGTCGTACGCCTCGGTCCAGGCATGGCGGTCCAGGGCCACGCGGGCGCGGTCGACGGCTGTGGGGTTGGCGACGTCGGTCATCGGTCAGGCACCTGGAACCACGCCATTCTGCCACCCACCGACAACGTCGCCCCCCGGCGCGGCTGGCTGGCACCGCCGATGCACGTCGGCGCCACCTCAACCCGATACTTGGAGCGCGCGATGTGTCTGACCTGCGGCTGCATGGATGCTCATCTCGAGATGGGCGCGGCAAACATTACCTACGAGGACGTGAAGCGGGCCGCGGACGCGAACGGCCGCTCAGTGGCTGAGACGCTCGACATTCTCGAACGGACCGTCGCCAAGGATCGCTCCGAGCACGCCGAGGAATACGCCGCGAGCCGGGGCTAGAAGACTCCGGCCCCTTCGCCGATGAGGAGCAGACCGAATTCATCGC
>DAINOY010000235.1:0-3301 GCA_036743735.1 Chloroflexota bacterium | reverse complement strand
GGCGACGAGCACGTCCGGCAGCAGGTAGCGCGGCAGGTAGACGCCGCCGAGAAGCATGACCACGAAGAAGAGCGGCACGGCGAAGGCGGTGGCCACCCCGGCGGAGGGCGCCACCGAGGCCAGGAGCAGGCCGATCGCCAGGAGACCGGCCATCCCGAGGCCGAAGGCCGCGACGTAGCCAACGGGGTTAGCGGGCAGCGGCACCTCGAAGGCCAGCCGGCCCGCGACGATCAGCACCACCAGGCCGGTCACGGCGGTCACCGAGTAGACCACGAGCTGGGCGAGCAGCACGCTCGCCGGCCGTGCCGGCGTCGTCGAGAAGCGGCGAAGAATTCCCTTTTCCCGATACGTCGCGAGCCGGATCGGCAGGGTCTGGATCGCCAGCGTCGCGGTCGCGATCACCACCAGCGAGGGGGCGAAGGTGTCGATCCACCGCAGGCCGCCCAACGCGGGATCCGGGCGATGCGGCGCGAAGATCGCGCCGAAGATCAGCAGGATGGCAGCGGGCAGGACGATCGCCGCGATCCAGCTGACCGGGTCACGGAAGAGCAACCTTGCCTCGGAGAGGATGAGGGCGCGCATCTGGTTCATGAGAGCTCCTTTGCGGGGCGGGCGGTGAGAGCGAGGTAAGCGTCGTCCAGGTTCGCCTGCTCGACGCGGAGGTCGTTGGCCACGATGCGGTGCTGGGCCAAGATCGATGTAACGGCCTGGATGAGGTTGCCGGTACCGGAGACGACGACGACTGCGCCAGCCCGCTTCACGCTGCTGACCTCCGCGAGGTCCGTCAGCAACCGGTCCTCGATGGGGGCCGATGGACGGAAGCGCAGCTTCTGCTCGGCGTTGACGCGCGAGACGATGCCGGCGGGCGTGTCGATGGCGATGATCCGGCCCGCATCGATGACGGCGACCCGGTCGGCGAGCCGCTCGGCCTCCTCCATGAGGTGCGTGACGAGCAGGACGGTGACGCCATGGTCGCGCATCGACTGGATGAGGTCCCACGTTTCGCGGCGCGCCTGCGGATCGAGGCCGGTCGAGAGCTCGTCGAGGATCGCCACCCTCGGCTTGCCCACCAGGGCAAGGGCGATGGAGAGGCGCTGCTTCTGGCCACCGGAGAGCTTCCCGTACTGCGTGTCGCGCTTCTCGTCCAGCCCGAGATCGGCGATGAGTGTCGCCGGATCGGCCGGGTCCGCATAGAACGACGCGAAGAGGCTGACCGCCTCGGCGACGGTCATGCGCTCGGGCAGCTCGCTCTCCTGGAGCTGGACGCCAAGGATGTTGCGCAGCCGGTCTCGGTCGCGTTGCGGGTCGAGGCCGAGGACGCGGATGTGGCCGGCATCGGGGCGTCGCAGGCCGGCGATCGACTCGACGGTCGTCGTCTTGCCCGCGCCGTTGGGACCCAGGATGCCGAAGATCTCGCCCTCCTCGACGGAGAACGACACGCCATCGACGGCGGCGTGGCCGCCATAGCGTTTGGTGAGGTCGGTGACTTCCACGATATGCATGTCCCGAGGATTGCCGACGGGACCCCTCGTGCACATCGGCGGCGCGGCTCGATCTCGGCGCGCATTCGGTTGGGCCGCCCGTCCACCGATCGGTTGATCCTGTCGGGGGACGCGATCCCGTCGACCGGTCTGACAGCGAGGCGTGCGTTGGGATAATGACCGCGCTGTGGACCTGGCAGAGATCTCTCACATCGTCCTGGCGTCCTCGTCGCCAAGGCGATGCCGTCGATGAACCGACCCGCGATACCGCGATGCGAGTGGGCGGGCATCGGCGACCCTGCCTATCTCGCCTATCACGACGCCGAGTGGGGCGTCCCGCTCCACGAATCGCGGCGCCTCTTCGAGCTGCTCCTGCTCGAGGGCGCCCAGGCGGGGCTCGCCTGGATCACGATCCTGCGCAAACGCGAGGCGTATCGGCGCGCGTTCTTCGACTTCGATCCCGAAGGCATTGCCGCAGCCACTCATGCCGACCGCGAGCGATGGATGGCCGATGCCGGCATCGTGCGGAATCGGGCGAAGATCGAGGCGTTCATCGGGAATGCGCGGGCGTGGCAGGAGCTGGAGGATCCGGCCGGCCTGATCTGGTCGTTCGTGGATGGGGCGGCGATCCAGAACCGGTGGCGCTCGCTCGCTGAGATTCCCGCACAGACCGATGCCTCCACCGCGATGTCGGCCGCCCTGCGGCAGCGCGGGTTCCGGTTCGTCGGCCCCACGATCTGCTACGCCTTCATGCAGTCGGCGGGGCTCGTGAACGACCATGTCGTGTCGTGCTTCAGGCACGCCGAGGTCGCGGCGCTCGGCTAGTGCGCGTCGAGTGCGTTGCTCTGGTGCTCTGATTCCACTGGGTTGTTCAAATCACGCATCCGGACTGCGGCCTGCCCACCGCGATGCACCCAGGTGGTTCAGGCAGCGCGGCCGGGGCTGCATCGGCGCGATCTGAACCAGCCAGGTGAATCAACGGCTCGAGCGCTCGCCTGACTCTCGCGCAACGCAGGCGAGCGGCCATACTCCGCTCGTGCCTGCACTCGCCACGGTCGAGGTCCCGGCCAGCAGCGCCAACCTGGGGAGCGGCTACGACTGCTTCGCCGCGGCGCTGAGCCTGAAGCTGCGCGCCGAGCTGTACCGAGGCGACGAACCGGGGATCGTGCTCCAGGCACATGGCGAGGGCGCCAGCAGCATCGACGAGGCGGGTGACAACCTCGTCGTCCGCGCCTTTCGGGACGGCCTGCGCGCGGCACACGGCCCGGAGGGCGGGCACGGCTCGTGGCGGATCGACGTGCGCAGCATGGTGCCGTCGGCGCGCGGCCTGGGCAGCTCGGCGGCCGCCATCGTGGCGGGGCTGCTGCTCGGCATCTCGGTCGGCCGACGGCATCCCGAACCGGACGAGGTGCTGGCCCTGGCGACGGCGCTCGAGGGCCATCCGGACAACGTCGCCGCGGCGCTCTACGGCGGAATCACGCTCGCCGTGACCGATGGTGGCCAATCGGTGGCCCTGCGCCGCTTCCGCGTCCCCGAGGCCTGGATCCCGGTGATCTTCGTGCCGCAGCGCGAGAGTCGCACGGCGGAGATGCGCGACGTGCTGCCGCTCGCCGTCCCGCACCACGAGGCGGCCGCCGCGGCAGCACGCGCCGCGCTCCTGGCGACCGCGGTCGTCACCTCCGACGCCGGGCTGCTGCGGGTGGCGATGGACGATCGGCTCCACCAGCCGTTCCGGCTGCCGCAGCTGCCCGGCACGGCGGAGCTGATCGAGATGGCCTACGAGCACGGGGCGGCGGGAGCATGCCTCTCCGGCGCCGGCC